>NZ_ATLN01000124.1:0-58407 GCF_000416195.1 Pseudomonas sp. CFII68 | reverse complement strand
GTAGCCCCGTACCATAGAATCTCCCACAGTTGTTTTGGGTTGACTGTGGTATCCGCGACAACCCAATTCCCCCTGTGGGAGCGAGCCTGCTCGCGATGGCGCCGGTTCAGCTTGCATCAATGCAAAGCTCTACCCCTTGGCACCAGGCGCCGCCATCTCCTTGGTTTCCAAATGATCCAACGCCCGCTCAACCAACAACTGCACCCCATCGGCCATGCGACTGATCGCCAGGGCGACACAGCGGCGTGAGTCATCCACGTCGTCAGCCAGGTCGGCGGCGATGGTGCTGATGGAGAGCAGGTCTTCGGAAGCGTTGGCCAGCAAGGTTTCGGTGTCGATGTGGGGGGCGACGATGAACAGCTTGGTGCTGTCGGGTTCTGGCGGTGAGGCGGGCTTGGGGTTGAGGTAGTAGTCGAGGGCGCGGGTGGCGGCGTCATCGAGCTTTTTTTCTTCCTGCGCTTGGACGCGGGATTTGTGGCCGTTTTGCGGCGGATTCGGAGTTGCTTTGAACATAGTTGTACTCCGAAGTTTTCAGGAGCCAACACCGCTTCGCTTGCACAGTCGAGAGAGGTGGCAACTGTACGTAGGTGTGCAAGACCGGTCCGGTACCGCCGGCAGGCCCGAAGGCCTCCCACGCACAATTGCCATAACGATTCGCGAGCATAAAAAAATGCTCGGTCAATAGCCATAAGCAATTGCGTACCAGTCCGGACTTGCACGTCCGTATCACCGTTTTTTGCGATGACGAACCAAGGTTAGCGGTGCAAAACCAGGGTGCCTAGTTCATGCACACCCCTACGTCTTGAAGGAAATCTCCGAGGATTTGGCAGGTAAAAAGCCCCCAATCACCCCTGCCGTAGGACGTCGGCTACTTTATGTAATTTTGGTTATATAAAAATTCTTAAATAGTCTTTTTAAGAATATCCGCCTTTATCTAGTATTGCTCCCACGCCGCAAGCAGTGCCGCCCACTGCCAGGCATTCATTCAAAGGAGCAGCAGCATGAGCGCATCTCTACGTAGCGTTGACGGCCAGGACGAAGCAACCATCTTGCGCGAGATCCAGAGCGCGTTGCGCGATCTACGCTTTGGGGCAGTGGAAATCACCGTGCACAACGCGCAGGTGGTCCAGATCGAGCGCAAGGAAAAATTCCGGCTGCAACAACCCAGTCATAAGTCGTCTTGAAAAAACAAAAGATCGCAGCCTTCGGCAGCTCCTACGGGGGCTGAGTGTAGGAGCTGCCGAAGGCTGCGATCTTTTCTACCCGTCACTCGATATTCAGAAGCCATAAGAAACCAGAATTCCAGGAGCTTTCACCATGTCGTCCATTCGTCGTTATGCCCTGGCCGCGCTGGCCAGTGCTGTTTTTGCCGGTTCCGCCGTCGCCAAGGATTACGAGCTGCTTAACGTGTCCTACGACCCGACGCGTGAGCTTTATCAGGATTACAACGCCGAATTCGCCAGTTTCTGGAAGAAAGCGCACCCGGACGACAGCGTGAAGATCCAGCAGTCCCACGGTGGTTCGGGCAAGCAAGGTCGGGCGGTGATCGATGGTCTGCGGGCCGACGTGGTGACCCTGGCCCTGGCCGGCGACATCGATGAAATCGCCAAGCTGGGCAAGTCCCTGCCGGCGGACTGGCAAACACGCCTGCCGGAAGCCAGCACGCCCTACACGTCCACCATCGTGTTCCTGGTGCGCAAGGGCAACCCCAAGGGCATCAAGGATTGGGGCGACCTGATCAAGAATGACGTGTCGGTCATCACTCCGAATCCGAAGACTTCCGGCGGTGCCCGCTGGAACTTCCTCGCCGCCTGGGCCTACGGCCTGAAGGCCAACGGCGGTGACGAAGCCAAGGCCAAGGAATACGTGCAGGCGCTGTTCAAGCACGTGCCGATCCTCGACACCGGTGCCCGTGGCTCGACGATTACCTTCGTCAACAACGGTCAGGGCGACGTGTTGCTGGCCTGGGAAAACGAAGCCTTCCTGGCGCTGAAAGAGGACGGCGGCGCGGACAAGTTCGACATCGTCGTACCGTCGTTGTCGATCCTCGCCGAACCGCCCGTGGCGGTGGTGGACAAGAACGCCGAGAAGAAGGGCAACCTGGAGATTGCCGAAGCCTACCTCAAGCACCTGT
The DNA here is from genome assembly GCF_000416195.1 of Pseudomonas sp. CFII68. NCBI lineage: Bacteria > Pseudomonadati > Pseudomonadota > Gammaproteobacteria > Pseudomonadales > Pseudomonadaceae > Pseudomonas > Pseudomonas sp. CFII68. The sequence goes on along the minus strand of NZ_ATLN01000124.1, from coordinate 56,273 downwards.
ACAGCCCGGCCGGCCAGGAAATCGCCGCGAAAAACTACTATCGCCCGCGTGACAAGGACGTGGCCGCCAAGTACGCCCGGCAATTTCCGAAGGTGGAGCTGGTGACCATCGACAAGGACTTCGGCGGCTGGAAAAGCGCCCAGCCGAAATTCTTCAACGATGGCGGCGTGTTCGACCAGATCTATCAGGCGCAGTAAGCTGAAACAAAGCTAAAGCCAGACACCGAATTTGTGGTGAGGGGATTTTGTGGGAGCAAGGCTTGCCCGCGATGGATGCGATGCGGTCCTTCAGAAACCGAGTCGCCTCTATCGCGGGCAAGCCTTGCTCCCACCCAGTCTTGCTTCCATGTTTAGTGTTTTTAACCAAGGACCTATATGTCGCGTCGCATATCCCCCGTCATACCCGGCTTCGGGCTGACGCTGGGCTACACCCTGGTGTACCTCAGTCTGATTGTGCTCATACCCCTGGCGGCGATGTTTGTGCATGCCGCCCAACTCACCTGGGAACAGTTCTGGGCGATCATTTCGGCGCCGCGGGTGCTGGCGGCCTTGAAACTCAGTTTCGGCACCGCGCTGTACGCCGCGATCATCAACGGCGTGATCGGTACGCTGTTGGCCTGGGTGCTGGTGCGCTACACCTTTCCCGGCCGCAAGATCATCGACGCGATGATCGACCTGCCGTTCGCCCTGCCCACCGCCGTGGCCGGTATTGCCCTGACGGCCTTGTATGCGCCGACCGGCCTGGTCGGCCAGTTCGCCACCGACCTGGGCTTCAAGATCGCTTATACGCCGCTGGGCATCACCCTGGCGCTGACCTTCGTGACGCTGCCGTTCGTGGTGCGCACGGTGCAGCCGGTGCTGGCCGATATTCCCCGTGAAGTCGAAGAAGCCGCCGCTTGCCTCGGCGCCAAGCCATGGCAGGTGTTCCGCCACATCCTGGTGCCGGCGTTGTTGCCGGCCTGGTTGACCGGCTTCGCCCTGGCGTTTGCCCGTGGCGTGGGCGAGTACGGTTCGGTGATTTTCATCGCCGGCAACATGCCGATGAAAACCGAGATCCTGCCGCTGCTGATCATGGTCAAGCTCGACCAATACGACTACACCGGCGCCACCTCCATCGGCGTGCTGATGCTGGTGGTTTCCTTCGTCCTGTTGCTGCTGATCAACCTGTTGCAGCGGCGCATCGAAACCCCATAAGGAGGCGCGAACATGTCCCAATCGTCTATTTCCGCGGCCTCCACCAACGCCGCCCGCCGCGGCAGTGCGACGTCGCGGCGCGTGTTGATCGGTCTTGGTTGGCTGATTTTTGCGCTGTTTCTGCTGTTGCCGCTGTTCATCGTGGTATCCCAGGGCCTGAAGCTCGGGCTGGGGGCGTTCTTCACGGCGATCTTTGAACCCGACGCACTGTCGGCGTTGAAACTCACGGTGGTTGCGGTGCTGATCTCGGTGCCGCTGAACCTGGTGTTCGGCGTCAGTGCCGCGTGGTGCGTGAGCAAATATTCATTCCGTGGCAAGAGCATGCTGGTGACGCTGATCGACCTGCCGTTCTCGGTGTCGCCGGTGATCGCCGGTCTTGTCTACGTGCTGATGTTCGGCGCCCAGGGCCTGTTCGGGCCGTGGCTGTCGGATCACGACATCCAGATCGTGTTCGCGCTGCCGGGCATCGTCCTGGCGACCATCTTCGTCACTGTACCGTTCGTGGCCCGTGAGCTGATCCCGCTGATGCAGGAACAAGGCACCCAGGAAGAAGAGGCCGCGCGCCTGCTCGGCGCCAATGGCTGGCAGATGTTCTGGCATGTCACTGTGCCGAACATCAAGTGGGGCCTGATCTATGGCGTGGTGCTGTGTACCGCCCGGGCCATGGGTGAGTTCGGCGCGGTGTCGGTGGTGTCCGGGCACATTCGCGGGGTGACCAACACCCTGCCGCTGCACGTCGAGATCCTCTACAACGAATACAACCACGTGGCCGCGTTCGCTGTGGCGAGCCTGTTGCTGATCCTGGCGCTCTTCATCCTGCTGCTCAAGCAGTGGAGCGAAAACCGAATCAACCGCCTGCGCGCCAGCGCCGCGGAGGAATAAGTCATGTCGATCGAAGTCCGTAACGTCAGCAAGAATTTCAACGCGTTCAGGGCCCTGGACGAGATCAGCCTGGATATCCAGAGCGGCGAGTTGGTGGCGCTGCTGGGCCCGTCGGGCTGCGGCAAGACCACTCTGCTGCGGATCATCGCCGGCCTCGAGACCCCGGACCAAGGCAGCATCGTGTTCCACGGCGAGGACGTGTCCGGCCACGACGTGCGCGATCGCAACGTCGGTTTCGTGTTCCAGCACTACGCCTTGTTCCGACACATGACGGTGTTCGACAACGTGGCCTTCGGCTTGCGCATGAAGCCCAAGCACCAGCGTCCGAACGAAAGCCAGATCGCGACCAAGGTTCATGAGCTGTTGAACATGGTGCAACTGGATTGGCTCGCCGACCGTTACCCGGAGCAGCTGTCCGGCGGCCAGCGCCAGCGCATCGCCCTGGCCCGCGCCCTGGCGGTGGAGCCCAAGGTACTGCTGCTGGATGAGCCGTTCGGTGCCCTCGATGCCAAGGTCCGCAAGGAACTGCGCCGCTGGCTGGCGCGGCTGCACGAGGACATCAACCTGACCTCGGTGTTCGTGACCCATGACCAGGAAGAGGCCATGGAAGTCGCTGATCGGATCGTGGTGATGAACAAAGGCGTGATCGAGCAGATCGGCTCGCCGGGCGATGTCTACGAAAACCCGGCCAGCGACTTTGTGTATCACTTCCTCGGCGACTCGAACCGCCTGCACTTGGGTGAGGACCGGCATGTGCTGTTCCGCCCTCACGAAGTCTCGCTGTCGCGCTCGGAGCTGGAAGACCACCACGCCGCCGAAGTGCGCGACATCCGTCCGCTCGGCGCCACCACTCGGGTGACCCTGAAGGTGGAAGGCCAGAGCGAGCTGATCGAAGCGGAAGTGGTGAAGGACCATGACAGCCTGGTGGGGTTGGCGAAGGGCGAGACGCTGTTCTTCAAGCCCAAGGTCTGGCAGAAGGTCGCCAACCTCTAAAAGCAAAAAGCATCGTCGGAACGCCGCCCGGAGCAAGCTCGCTCCCACAGGGGGATTTGTGTGTGACGCAGATCCATTGTGGGAGCGAGCCTGCTCGCGATGGCGTCCTCACTGACACCCCGATCCGAATCTGAATAACCCCGCCCACCCTTGTTTCGATTGGTTCTACGCCAACACCTTTTCCCCGCCCAAACCCTACCTAGACTCTGACAGGCCAGGAGGCAAGTGAGAGTCCATGACGGACCGGTGTTATCTCTCCTGGTGCCCTGATGCCAAGGAGAGAAAACATGAGAGTGGAAGTCAGTCGGCATGGCCCGCTTGGCTGTGCATTGTTAGGCGTCTTGCTGGCTCCGGCCGCCAGCGGCGCCCCTTCGTTGTCCCCCCAGATACCCTTCGATGTCACCGTGACCACCCCGGTTTCACTGGTCAGCCTGCAAGCCAATTTCGATGAGCTGTCGTGGCAGACCTTCATTGCTCTGAACTGGCCAGCGCTGGATAACGGCGATCCCAATACCGGCACCTCCATCGGCAAGCAGGATGGCGCCACGGTGTGGGAAAGCTGGAAAGAGAGCTACCAGATTTTCCGCGCCAAGGGCCAGGCCCCGCTGCCCTGGAACGCCCCGGCGACCCTGCCTGAAGCGTGCAAGTCGCTCAAGCCCGGTCGCTTGTTGCAGCAAATGGGCAAGGTGCCCGATGTGCTGGATGAATTTATCCAGCCCTTCGAGAGCGGCCCGTTGGTGGACCAGAACGGCACCTACACGCGCAACGAAATCGTGGTCAACCAATCTATGTTCAACGGGATCGTCGATAACGGCCTGTACAGCATCGAAGGCCAGCAGAAATTTTTTGCCGCCAATGCGAACAACACCGTGGCGTTCAGTTGTGGCTCCACCAAAACCCAACAGGTCGGTGCGGTGATGGTGAAGGCGTCGTGGAAAGTGCTGGGCCCCCACGACAATCGGCAGGATTTTCACACCGTCGACGCGCTGGTCTACACCCCGGGGAACAACGACCCCAGCCATGGGCCGATTGTCGCGGAGTCGTGCGTGTCCGAGCCGGTCGGGTTGGTGGGATTGCACATGGTCCATAAGACCACCAGCGCGGCGCAATGGGTCTGGTCAACGTTTGAGCATGTAAAAAACGTGCCGGAAAAAACCACGCCCGTTGCCCAGCGGACGGGGCCTTATCTGTTCTACAACGCAGCCAGCACAAGCGACATCAACCAGCCGCCGCCACGGCCATGGAACCCAGCGGTCAAGGCTACTCCCTCGCAGATCGTGCGCGACGTGCCGCTCACCGAGGCCACCAGAAAACTGAACGCTACGTATCAAGAGCTGTTGCGTAAGGTGAACCAGCAGAGCGTCTGGGCGAACTATCAACTGATCAGTACCCAGTGGCCCTCGGACCCACCCAAGAACTGCCAGATATCGGCCGCCAACCCGCTGGGCAGTCCGGCGCCGTTGTTCCTGGCCAACGCCACGCTGGAGACCTACATCCAGGGCACTGTGCCCCAGGCGTCTTCCAGTTGCATGGCGTGCCACGGCAATGCGGCCACCCATGTCACCGAATCGGCACGCACCAGCTTTGCGGATTTCACCTATTTGCTCGAACGCGCACAGTCCACCAGTGGACAAGGAGCCAAGCAATGAGCAGCAATCTGGATAATTTCGTAGGCCTGTCATCGGCCCTGATTGGCATCTCGGCCGATCGTCTGGCACCGCAGATCGACCAGGTCGGTTTGCCGCCGATCTTTCTCGATTACGTCACTGCGCGAGTTCCTTCCGATGTGCTCAACGCGCTCTTGACTCAATACGCCACGCTGGCGGCGGACCATGTACCGTCCGACCAGATCGCCCAGCAGATACTGAAGTTCAACATGCAACCGACGATTCCACACACCGTGCTACTTGCGCGCTCGATCATGAAATTGTGGTTGTTGGGCGTCTGGTATCAACCGTTCGATATGGCGCCTTTCAAGAAAGATGATTCGGCGGTGGTGTCCGATCAGGCCTACGTCAACAGCTGGGCCTGGAAGATCGCCCAGGCCCACCCGATGGGCTACAGCGAATCGTTTTTTGGGTATTGGAACAGCGCGCCCTCCAGCCTTGAAGATTTGACCGGCGTATCCGCTAACGGACAGCAAGGAGCGTTGTCATGAGTACCGAAAAAGCCGAAGTGGTGATCGTTGGCGCAGGTCTGGCCGGTAGCATCATTGCCTATCAGTTGGGCATGGCCGGTATTGATGTGCTGGTACTCGAGTCGGGGCCGGAGATACCGGTCAATCGTGCCCAGTATCTGGAGCGTTTTTATACCGCGACACTGAAAACCCCTGAGTCCCCTTATCCCCCAAGCACGACACTGGACCCACATCTCAAGGGGCCGGCCGAACTGAACGCGCCACGGGCGACCATTGCCGATCTGCTCAATGGCAACTGGAACAACCCTGCGGTCAGCTACTTGGTCCAAAAAAGCCGGGTGCCCTTTGCAAGCACTTACGAACGGGTGGGTGGCGGCACGACATGGCATTGGGTCGGAACCTGTCTGCGCATGGTGCCGAACGATTTTCGCCTGCGGTCCAAGTATGGTGTCGGGGTTGACTGGCCAATAGGGTATGACGATCTGCAAAGCGCCTACTGCCGGGCGGAAGCGGAAATCGGTGTGTCGGCCAACGTCGCCGACCAAGCCTATCTGGGCATGACCTTTCCTGAGGGTTATGCATTCCCGATGCGCAGCATTCCGTTGTCGCTGGTCGATGGCAGCTTTGTCACGGCTGTCACGGGGAAGACGTTCGATAGCTTGCCGCTGGTGGTCAGCCCGACGCCGGCCGGGCGCAACTCTCAACCTTATGCCGGTCGCCGGGTATGCGCCGGCAATACCAACTGCACGCCGATCTGCCCGATCCAGGCCAAGTACGACGCCACCGTGACCATGAACAAGGCCTTGGCCACGGGCAAGGTGCGAGTGCTTTATCGAACCGTGGCCAGCAAAGTAACCGTGGGCACTGATAGCAACGTCAATGGCATCGAGTTCAAGCAATATCAATTGGAAGATGGCCCCGTCACTGGAACCGGCGTGGCAATAGGACAACGTTATGTGATCGCCGCCCATGCGATCGAAACACCGAAGCTGCTACTGCAATCCGGCGTGGCCAACAGCAGCGGGCACGTGGGGCGCCACCTGGCTGACCATCCCATTTATCTGGCGTGGGGGTTGATGCCCGAGGGCAAGGCGATTTTCCCCTACCGGGGACCGCTATCGACGGCCGGCATCGAAAGCCTGCGCGATGGTGCCTTTCGCAGCGATCGTGCGGCGTGGCGTATCGAGATTGGCAACGAAGGTTGGAACTGGCCGGCCGGTGATCCCTACACCACGGTCGCTGACTTTATCGATGGGAAGAACAATGGCGGCGCCAACCCGAGCAATCAATTGCTATCCGGAACGGCGTTGGTACGAAAGCTCAACGACGTCTTCACCCGCCAGTTCCGGATCGGTTTCCTGGTTGAGCAGGTCGAGGAGGATTCCGACCTCTCGGAATGCCAGGTCGTGGCCTCGACCAAATTCGAGAAGGATCCCGACCACCCGCAATGCTACATCGTGCCCTCGGCCGAATACACGGACCGGCTCGGCATCCCGCGACCGGAAATCCACTACGGCCTGTCCGAGTACACCAAGAAGGGTTTCCAGCAGGCGAAAGTACTGGCGACGCATATCATCGAGAACCTGCTCGGTGCCCAGGAGTTGACGCACATCATCGAACCTGGACGTTTTACCTACGAAGGCGTGCCCTACAGCTTCCAGGGCGCCGGCCACCTGATGGGGACCTATCGCATGGGTGATGACCCCACCAAGTCCGTCGTGGACAAGTACCAGCGCAGTTGGGATCACAAGAACCTGTTCCTGGTGGGCGATGGCGTGTTCCCCAGCACCGGCACCTCGAACCCGAGCCTGACGATTGCGGCGCTGTCGTTCCAGGCCGGGGATACGCTGGCCAATGACCTGCGGGTGGTGACGATGCAGGTCCAATCCAACATCGCCTGGCAGGGCACTGGCGTGCTGGTCAACGGGTTGGTACCGCGCCTGGTGCGCTACGTCAGCGGGCTATGGTGTGCCAGTCCGCAGGGCGGCAATGTCGATGGAAATGGCGGTTCGAGGCACATCGACTACAGCAGCTATGCCTTGCCCGGTGCCGCCGAAGGTGCCTTGATCGGTCGCGTGGGCGATGGTGGCAAGCCGTTCCTGGTGGGGGATCTGGGGCAGGTTCCGGGCGACCAGCAAGGCGAACTGCAACTGTGCATCAACGATGACCTGACCGGGCAGTACGGGTCTGGCTTGAAAGATAACACCGGCGCGCTGACGATACGGGTCGAGTTTGGTGCGCTGTAACTTGAGCGCTAAGGCCTAACTTTTGTGGGAGCGGGCTTGTGGGAGCAAGGCTTGCCCGCGATGCAAACACCTCGGTGTAGCTGATCGACCGAGGCGATGCCATCGCGGGCAAGCCTTGCTCCCACAGGTTCGCTCCAACAAGGGGGGCAGGCGGGGTATTGCGTTGTTTTCAGGCGGCCGAGCGCTGGTTGCGCAAGGCTACCGGACCGGCGCGCTCTTCGATGGCTCGCTTCAGTTCGCCGCGAAGCCCCAGCAGGAAGCCCGCTTCCACCACCACAAACAGCGGCCCGACAATCAGTCCGGTGAGGTCGTCGACGAACGCCGGCTTGCGGCCTTCGTAGTAGTGGCCGACAAACTGGATCACCCAGCCCACCACGAACATCCCCAGGCCACTGCCCAGCCACACCAGGGTACTTTGCGCGGCGAGCACCTGGCCCAGCCATAGCGCCAGGCCCAGCAGCACCGTCATCAGCGCCCCCAGGCGCAACTCCAGGCGCAGGTAGAACCAGGCACTGGCCACCGCTACCAGCAGCGCCGGTGACACCAGCACCGCGCCCACTGGCCAGCCGGGCCGTGACAGCAGCACGGCGACGGCAACGAAGATCAGCGGGATACCGATGAAATGGCTGGCGATGTTGCGCGGGTCGCGGTGATAGGCAGCGTATTGACTGAGATGATCGACGAGGCTTTTCATTGTTGTTCCTCCTGAGGTGATGCCTGCATGATGCCCAGGTACCACAAGGCGTTCTGTCAGTTAGCCGACACTTGTCCCGGAGTTTCCATGAATTCGCATCCCTGGCACTCGCACCTGATGGCCAGCCACTGGTACAGCCATCTGCCTGCTGAGTTACAGAATAGTCTGCTGGGCATGGCGCGGGTGCGCCGCCTGCCGCCGGGGCATCGGCTGTTCCAGCGCGGCGACCCACCGTGTGGGCTGTATGCCGTGCTGGAAGGCGCGGTGCGCGTCGGTGCGGTGAACGAACAGGGCAAGGAGGCATTGCTGAGCGTGGTGGAGGCGCCCCACTGGTTCGGTGAAATCTGCCTGTTCGATGGCCAGCCGCGCACTCATGATGCGGTGGTTGTCGGTCAATGTACGCTGCTGCATGTGCCCCAGGCGCCGTTGCTGGCATTGCTGCAAGAGCAGCCGATCTACTGGCGGCACCTGGCATTGTTGATGAGCCACAAACTGCGCCTGACCTTCATCAACCTCGAACACCTGAGCCTGATGCCCGCCCCGGCCCGCGTGGCCCACCGCCTGCTGCTGATCGCCGAAGGCTACGGCGAAATCGAACCGCCGCGGCGGGTCCTGCAACTGCCCCAGGAACAACTGGCGCTGATGCTCGCGCTGTCACGCCAGACCACCAACCAGATCCTCAAGGACCTGCAGGCCCAGGGCATCCTGCACCTGGGTTACGGCGAGATCGAAATCCTCGACATCGAGCGGTTGCGGGCCCTGACCACAACCTGAGGTCCGGCCCAGTATCTGTGGGAGCGGGCTTGCTCGCGAAAGCGGTGGGTCTGTTGGCTGGGATGTTGACTGTGCTGCCGTCTTCGCGAGCAAGCCCGCTCCCACAGAATTTGTGTGCACCCCGGATAAAATGTGGGAGCGAGCTTGCTCGCGATAGGGCCAGTGCAACAAACCCAAATCCCTAGCGCAACCCATCCCGAAACTGCCCCGGCGTCATCCCGGTCCAGCGCTTGAAGGCGCGGCTGAAGCTGCTGGCATCGGCAAAACCCAACAGATAGCTGACTTCGCTCAGCGAGCAGTTTGGATCCCGCAGGTGCAGCAGCGCCAGATTCTCCCGGCACTCGTTGAGCAGTGTGTCGAAGCGGCAGCCTTCGTCGGCCAGGTGCCGTTGCAGGCTGCGCAGGCTCAGGTGCATGGCCTGGGCGATGCGTTCGGCGCTGGGCTCGCCTTCGGGCAGTTGGGCCTCGATGGCCGCGCGTACCTTGCGTTCCCAGGTCAGTGGCTTGAGCTGGGCGAGGGTGCGTTCGAGCACCGTTTCGTTGTGTTCGGCCAGTTCCGGGTTGGCGTCGTCCAGGTGGCTGTCGAAGTCGCTGAGGTTGAACTCCAGGCAATCCTGGTCGGCGCCGAAATGCACCGGCGAGCGGAACACCTTGTGCCAGGGGCTGGGGTCCGCCGGTTCCGGGCGCCGCAGGTACACCGCCAGCGGTGCGTAATCACGGCCGAGGCGGTTGCGACAGGTGCGCACGTAAATCGCCGTGAACGCGTCGATGGCTTCGAAGGCTGGCGCCGGTCGGCCCGGCGGCACCTCGAGACTGAAGCGGTAGCGGTCTTCGCCCCGGTTCAATTGCAGGGTCAGCGCATCGCTGACCACCGGGTGATAGCGCACGATCCGCTCGAATACTTCCCGCAGGCTGCCGCTGGCCACCAAGGCATAACCCAGCGCGTGAAACGTGGTGGGGCTGACGAAGCGCGACACCCGCAGGCCGATGGCCGGGTCGCCGCTGGCCTGTACGGCCAATGCCCACAAACGCGTGGTGGCCGACAGCGGGTAACGGGCGTTCGGGTCGTCCATCCATTGCGGGTCGAGGCCGGCTTCTACGCACAAGGCATGGCTGTCCAGGCCCAGCGCATCGAGCTGTTTGCGCAGGGCGCGGGTCCAGCTGGCGAGGGAGGTCGGTTCAGTCATGACGATTGGCGCTTGCGGTCAACAGGTTGGCGTTTACGGCTACCACCCCAGGGGACAACGCCCGGCAGGATGAGCACATCTCTAACAGAGGATGTAAGCCATGCACGGCACTTGCGCAAGCCCCGAGCGATTGAATGCACAACAACGATCGGCCCAGATTCGCCAGGTGGTCCTGGCCCGGGGCGAAGAATTGCGCCAGCGCTATCCGATCCTGCGTCACCAGGACGCGTTGGGCGCGGGCATCCTGGCGGTCGCCCTGGTCGGGATGATCGGTTCGGCGCTGCTCTACATCAACGGTTACCTGGCCGGGTGGGCGTGCCTGTTGCTCAACGCGTTTTTCGCGTCCCTGACCCACGAGCTGGAACACGACCTGATCCACAGCATGTATTTTCGCAAGCAGCGCCTGCCCCACAACCTGATGATGGGTTTGGTCTGGCTGGCGCGGCCGAGCACCATCAACCCGTGGATCCGCCGCCACCTGCACCTCAACCATCACAAGGTGTCCGGCAGCGAAGCCGACATGGAGGAGCGGGCCATCACCAACGGCGAACCCTGGGGGCTGGCGCGGTTGCTGATGGTCGGCGATAACGTGATGTCGGCCTTCATCCGCCTGCTGCGGGCCAAGACCTGGACGCACAAGCGCAGCATTCTCAAGCGCACGCTGAAGGTGTATTTCCCGCTGGCGTTGCTGCATTGGGGCGCCTGGTATGTGTTTCTCGGTTTTCATGGGGCCAACGGCATCGCCAGTCTGCTGGGGACTTCAATTGACTGGTCGGCCACCACACTGGCGACGATGCAGGTAATCGACATCGCCGCGGTGGTGATCATCGGGCCGAACGTGTTGCGCACCTTTTGCCTGCATTTTGTCAGCTCGAACATGCACTACTACGGCGACATCGAGCCGGGCAATGTGATCCAGCAGACCCAGGTGCTCAACCCTTGGTGGTTGTGGCCGTTGCAGGCGTTCTGCTTCAACTTCGGCAGCAGCCATGGCATTCATCATTTCGTGGTGAAGGAGCCGTTCTACATTCGCCAACTGACGGTGCCGGTGGCCCACCAAGTGATGCGGGAGATGGGTGTGCGGTTCAATGATTTCGGTACGTTTGGCCGGGCGAATCGGTTTGTGCGGGAAGAGGGTGTGGTGCGGGAGGAAACTCCCGCCGGGCCTGCAGGAGCTGTGTAGGAGCTGACGAGTGCAACGAGGCTGCGATCTTTCCACAGCCAATTGAGTCCCGAGCGAAAGATCAAGATCAAAAGATCGCAGGCTTCGCCAGCTCCTACAGAGCCCAGCGGGAGCAAGCTCCCTCGCCACAGAGAATGAGTTAAGGCCGGGAACAGGTTAGAACTGATAGCTCACCGTCACCGAGGCATCGGCCCAGCTGTAGCCGACATATAGTCGGCCCCCATCAGCACGGTGTGCTTGGTCGCGCCGGTAAAAAATTCGGCTTGCAGCATGTTGTCGACGATGAAGGCATGGAGCTTTTCTTCGGCACCAGGGGTTTCGGCGTCCGGCAGGTGAGCTATGGTTTTGAGGTAGGCGCGTTCGATTTCTTCTCGCCACTAATGGTCGATGGTCCGCGGCATCGGCGGCGTTGCCCAGGCGGGTGCGCAGCCAAGTATTGAGCCCGCCGTGATGACGGCTGTAGAGCGCCTGTACTGCAAGCTCGGGAGATGACATGGACGCAACGGCCTGGATGTCACAAATGATCATGGGTCGCACTGTCATCAGCCGTCGGCGAATTTGCAACCACCGTTCGCCCGCTGTGTCCTCTCGTCGGCTATTTCTTCTATTCCCTAATTATTTGTACAGGTTTGCCGACAGACTTGTACGTGTGCACCAAAGTGGAGCGAATTGATAACCGCTCGCACTGTTACATAGAACGTTGCAAACCTGGAATGCACTCCCCACTCCTTGCATAAGAAGCCTCAACAATGAATCTAAAGTTCAGCCACAAAATCCTTCTTGCCGCCTCTGGTGTGGTGGTCCTGGCTTTTGCCCTGTTCACGCTCTACAACGATTATTTGCAGCGCAACACCATCGGCAGCAGCCTTGAGTCGTCCATCGAGCAATCCGGCGACCTGACGGCCAGCAGCATCCAGAACTGGATGAGTGGCCGGATACTGGTGCTGGAAAACCTGGCACAAAACATCGCGCACCAGGGTGCTGCTGCCGATCTGCCAGGGCTGGTCGATCAGCCAGCGCTGACGTCGAACTTCCAGTTCACTTATGTGGGCCAGGCCAACGGTGTCTTCACCCAACGTCCGGACGCCAAAATGCCTGACGGCTACGACCCGCGTCAGCGCCCTTGGTACAAACAGGCGGTGACCGCCGATAAAGCCATGCTGACCCCGCCTTATCTGGCGGCGGTGGGTGGCCTGGTGGTGACGGTTGCCCTGCCGGTGAAGCATAAGGGCGAACTGCTCGGCGTGGTGGGCGGCGACCTGAGCCTGGAAACCCTGGTGAAAATCATCAACTCCGTGGACTTCGGTGGTATCGGCCATGCGTTCCTGGTCAGCGGCGACGGCCAGGTGATCGTCAGCCCGGATAAAGACCAGGTGATGAAGAACCTCAAGGACATCTACCCCGGTACCCCAGTGCGTATTGGCAAGGGTATCCAGAACGTTGAGCTGAACGGACAGGACCGTATCCTTTCGTTCACTCCAGTGACTGGCTTGCCGAACGCCGAGTGGTACATCGGCCTGTCGATCGACAAGGCCAAGGCCTACGCGCCGTTGAGCCAGTTCCGTACGTCTGCGCTGATTGCGATGTTTGTCGCGGTGGCGGCCATTGCGTTGCTGCTGAGCCTGCTGATCCAGGTACTGATGCGTCCGTTGACCACCATGGGCCGCGCCATGCAGGACATCGCCCAGGGCGAAGGCGACCTGACCCGGCGCCTGGTGGTGCAGGGCAAGGATGAGTTTGCGGTGCTGGGTGGTTCGTTCAACCAGTTCGTGGAGCGGATTCACGCGTCGATCTCGGAAGTGTCTTCCGCCACTCGCCAGGTGCATGACCTGTCGCAGCGGGTGATGACCTCGTCCAATGCGTCGCTCGTCGGCTCGGATGAGCAGAGCGCCCGCACCAACAGCGTGGCTGCGGCCATCAACGAGTTGGGCGCCGCGACCCAGGAAATCGCCCGCAATGCCGCCGATGCCTCGCAGCATGCCAGCGGTGCCAGCGAACAGGCCGATGACGGTCGCCAAGTGGTGGAAAAAACCATCCAGGCCATGACTGAGTTGTCGCAGAAGATCAGCCTTTCGTGCACCCAGATCGAAACCCTGAACGCCAGCACCGACAACATCGGCCACATCCTGGACGTGATCAAGGGCATCTCCCAGCAAACCAACCTGCTGGCGCTGAACGCGGCCATCGAAGCGGCTCGTGCCGGTGAAGCCGGCCGTGGTTTTGCAGTGGTGGCCGATGAAGTGCGCAACCTGGCGCACCGCACCCAGGAGTCGGCGGAAGAAATCCACAAGATGATCACCTCGCTGCAGGTCGGCTCTCGTGAAGCGGTGACCACGATGAACGCCAGCCAGACCTCCAGCGAAGAAAGCGTGGAAGTGGCCAACCAGGCCGGCCTGCGACTGGTCAGCGTGACGCAGCGTATCGGTGAGATCGACGGCATGAACCAGTCGGTGGCCGCTGCGACCGAAGAACAGACCGCGGTGGTTGAAACCCTCAACATGGACGTCAGCCACATCAACCTGCTGAACCAGCAAAGCGTCGCCAACCTCAATGAAACCTTGAAGGATTGCGATGCCTTGTCGCAACAGGCCAACCGGTTGAAGCAACTGGTGGACAGCTTCAAGATCTGACCCAGTCCCCTGTGGCGAGGGAGCAAGCTCCCTCGCCACGGGTGCAGGGTTGTCTGGGCTGACGCTTTCGCGAGCAGGCTCGCTCCCACAGAGGTTCGGCGGTGAGCCTGGATCTTGGGTTCACTCCACTCAGTGTGGGAGCGAGCTTGCTCGCGATGGCGTCAGTACAGCCGACTTCTTCATTGACTGACCCACCGCTTTCGCGAGCAAGCCCGCTCCCACAAGGGGGGGCGCTTACTTGAACATCCCTTGCACATTCCCCATCGCCTCATCGGCGAAGCCCTGGAGGAAATCCCTGAAGCCCGACGGCGTGTGGGCGTCGGTGTGGTCGGCGATGATGGTCCAAGTGGCGCGGCAGCGGTTGTCCGCCAAGGGTTCGACGCGCATGGCCGCCCACAGGTTATCGATGCCCAGGGTGTTGTAGATCAGCGTCCAGGTCATGTGCATGGCCTGGTCGTCACGGCTGTTGAGCTGTTCCACCACCAGGTTCTGCCCATCGCGGAAAAATTTCTTGCGCAGGGACCTCACGCCCTCGCCGGTCATTTCGATGTGTTCCAGCGCCGGGATGAAACGGTTGAAGCCGCCAAAATCACCCACCACGTCCCAGACGCGCGCCGCGTCGGCCGCGACCTCCACCGAGGTTTCGACCTGGCAGGCTTGAGGGTTTTTGATCAGGGTGTCGGGTTGAAATGCACTCATGGTCTTGCTCCTTGCTTTGGGTTGAGGGTGTTTCAGATGAAGTCGATGGCCTTGAGGTACTCGGCGCCGCGACGCAGCAGGGCCGGGGATTTTTCCGGGTAGCTGGCGCCCATCTGCCGCACGCCGGCGCGGGCGTTGTCATGGCTGATCAGTGAGATGTCGCCGATGTCTTCTTCGAAGCCGTTGAGATAGAAACCCAGCACGCCAAACAACGCGTTGTCGGCATCGACCCGAGCCAATTGCCGTTGCCACTCGGCGACGCTGACCAGCGAAAATTCCCGGCCGCTGTCGCGGAACGACGCGACATAAGCGTCCCAGCTCAAAGGCTGTGGGTTGTGCAGGTTGAACACCGCTTGCGTCGGCTGGTAACGGCTGGCGTGGAAGGCGATGAAACGGGCCAGGAAATCCACCGGCATCAGGTCGAAGTTGAGTGACAGCTCCGGCACCTGACCGAGCTGGATCGAGCCCTTGAGCATCAACATCAAGCGATTTTTGTGGGGCTGGCAGACCCCGGTCAGGCTGTTGAAACTGATGTTGCCGGGACGGAACAGATTGACCCACACCCCCCGATCCCGGGCCCGTTGCAGGATCCGTTCACCGACCCATTTGGACAGGTTGTAGCCGTTCTTGATGTAGATCGGCGGCGTCTCGGCGGCAGGCTGTTCCAGCACCTGGCCGTCGGCGTCCAGGGCACTGGAGGCGGAAAGCGTGGAGACGAAGTTGAAGATCTTCTTGCTGCGCCCTTCACACAGGCGCAGGCATTCGAAGATCGGCTCCACGTTGTCCCGCGCCAGGGACTCGTAGTCGAGCACATGGTTGACGTGGGCAGCGTTGTGCACCAGCGCGCCGAAGGTGCGGTCGATGCGGGCGTAGACGTCGTCTGGCAGACCCAATTGCGGTTGGGTGATGTCGGCGGCGTACACACTGACGCGGTCCAGGTCCAGGTGGGTCAGGTGATTGTCCTGGAGGGCCTGGGAGAAGCGCTCGGCCGCGCTGTGTTCAGCGCTCGCACGCACCAGGCACGCGACTTCGGTGGCGCCCCAGGCCAGCAGTGCCTCGACGATGTGCACCCCGAGAAAACTGTTGGCGCCGGTCACCACCACCTTGTGCACATCGCCGCATTGGCTGATGGGCAGCGGATCGAGGTTGAGTTCGGCCTCGGCATCGATGAAGGCCTGGGGGCTGAGGATCGATGCACTGTTTTGATCAGGATCGTCCAGCAACTTGGCCAAGGTCATCAGCGTCGGCGCTTCGATAAAGCGGTTGATCGACAGGCTGCGACCGAACGTCTGGCGGATGCTCAACAACAGTCGCGACAGCAGGATCGAATGCCCGCCGAGGTTGAAGAAGCTTTCGTCGGTGGCGATGTCTTCGACCGGCAGTTCAAGCAGCTCGGCCCACAGTTGCTGCAATTGTGTCTCGAGGGCGTTCTGCGGCTGCCGGCGCTGGCCGTCGACCTGTACCTGCACCGCCATGGCGAGCAAGGCCCGGCGATCGACCTTGCCGTTGCTGGTGTACGGCAGGCTCGGCAACTCGACGTAAGCGGCCGGGTGCATGTAGCTGGGCAAGCTGTTCTGCACATGTTCGCGCAACGCCTGGAGGGCGTCACCGGAGTGCTCGGGATGAACCAGGAACGCCAGGATTCGCCGCCGCTCATCGACCCCCACTGCCACTTGGCGAAACAACTGGCTATCGCGCAGGCAGTGCTCGATTTCCTCGGGCTCGACCCGAAAACCGCGGATCTTCACCTGGTTATCGCGCCGGCCACACAATTCGATGCCGTTGTCGGTCCACTGGCCGATATCGCCCGTGCGATAGACCCGCAGCGCTTGCCCGGTGGGCAGCGCCAGGTCGAGGTAGCGCGTCGCGGTCAGCGTCGGGTCGTTCAGATAACCCAGGCCGACGCCCGGGCCGGCGATGTACAGCTCGCCGGGGACACCTTGGGGAACCGGTTGCAACTGTTCGTCCAGGATCAGCACCCGGCCATTGGCGATGGGCACGCCGAGGTTGCGGTTGTTGTCGCCGACGCCGAACTGTCGTGTGGTCGCCAGCACCGTGGTTTCGGTGGGGCCGTAGATGTTGTGGAACCGGCATTGTGGCGCGAGCTGTTCGATCACGAACGGCTCGCAGACGTCGCCCCCGGTGATCAGGTGCGCCAGGCCCAGCGGCGCATCCAGGGGCATGACGCTCAGCAGCGCAGGCGGCAGAAAGGCGTGGCTGATGTGCTGCTGGTGAATCAACGCGACCAGTTGCTGCGGATCGCGGCGCTGGTCTTCGCTGGGCACCACCAGCAGGGCGCCGTGGATGAAGGTCGGGAGGATATCCAGCAGCGACGCATCAAAGTTGATGGTGGAAAACTGCAACGCCCGGCTGTCGCGCTGCAACCCGACGTAGTCGCCGTACCAGGCACAGAAGTGACTGAGGTTGCGGTGGCTGAGCAACACGCCCTTGGGCTGGCCGGTGGTGCCAGAGGTGTAGATCGCCACGGCCGGTGCGTCGCTGTCCACCGTGCGGCGGATCAACGAAGCCGGGATGCCTGGCGTGGGCGCTGGCAGTTGCTGGACATTGAGCGTTGGCAATGCCAGGTCGCCCAAGTCGCTGTCGCCGTCGTGCAGCAGCAGGTCCGCCTGGGCATTTTCCAGGATGAAGCGCCGACGTTGCGCCGGATGCTGCGGGTCCAGCGGCAGGTACACCGCCCCACAGCCCAGCACCGCCAGGATCGCCGCATACAGGTGCGCGGACTTGGGCAGGCAGACACCGATCACCTTGGGGGAGGAAGGCCTGTGGGAGGAAGGCTTGCCCCCGATGAACGATGACGCGGTTTGCTTGAGAGCGTCGGTGTCTTCATCGCGGGCAAGCCTTGCTCCCACAGGTTCTCCAGCAGCTCCTTTCTCATGTTCTGCTCGGTGCAGTATTTCCAGCATCGGTTGCTGCAACCTCAGCGCCAGGCGGCGCAAGGATTTGTAGTCGATGAGTTGTCCATCGACCCACAGGGCCGGTTGCGTCGCGTCGTCGAGCATGCGCTGTTCGATGCTGTGCATCACCGGCACGTTGGCGGCGGCCAGCAGCCAGGGCACCGACGGCCGATTGAGGCCGTGCTCGAACGCCAGCGGCTCCAGGGCATCGAGCCCGAGCAGGGGCTGCTCGACAGCGTCAGCGTGCACCGTTGGCCAGTGATCGAAGCAAGTGTCATCCCGGGATAACTGGCTGACCAGCCGTGCCCCGGTCTCGACCACCGTCGCCAGGGTACGCAACCGCAGGGACTGACCGTTGCCATCGCATTGTGGCGCAATCACCTCCTGGCACAGCAGCCGCTGCGCGCCGTCGTGGAACATCACCACCGGTTGCGGCAATACTTCGCCGGGTAGCGTGCGCAGCACCACGCGCACTTGGAGGCATGCGCGGGCTTCAACGGCAGGCGGTGTCGTACCGTCGTCGATCAACAGATCGACCGCGCCGTGGCCGGCCGGCGATTGCCAATCCACCACACCGTGACCGTGCAGCTCCAGTTCCCGGGCCAGTTCGGCCATGGCCTGGCTGGTGCCAGGCACTGCAATTTCGAGGCGTTTCATCGAAAGGTCCTCATGGAGTCAGGTAATCAGCGAGGGCGTCGCGTACGCAGGGGGACGCGAGCATCGAGCTGCTGCGGAAAAAGCGCGTGATGTTGCCCACCAACGGGTGAAAACGATTGATGGGGTAGGCCAGCGCACTGGCGTCTTCACGCAGCGACTGGCGTACCGATTCGTCGACGGGCAGGTGCGCGATCAGCTCGAAATCGAACGCTTGCTGCAGGTCGCTCGTCAGGTACTGGACGATGAACCCGGGCATCAAGCGTGCAATCGCCGCGCGGTCCTCTTCGGGCGCGGTGCGCCAGTAGATCTGTACCAGTCGCGTCCAGAAACCGGAGTGCCGGCCCTCATCGAGCAAGTGATCGGCCATCAGCCCCTTGATCGAGGCCTTGACCGAGTCGTCCCGGGCGAAGGCCGCCACTTCGTTGGTCACGGTGTTCTCGGCGATGGCGATGCAGATCAGCTCCACGGCGCTGAGCAGATGTTCCGGCGCCTGGGCCAGGGTTGCCGGTATCGCGCGGCTGAGTTCGATCTGCCCAGGCAACGGGATCGGTGCGATGCCGGTCATGTCGATGGTCTGCTGCATGAAGTCCATCGCCACCAGCGCGTGATAATCCTCGTCCACCACCACGGTCATCGCGTCGTAGCGGCAGGCGAATGGGAATTCGATGCCGAAGCGGTTCTTGGCGATGCGGCGGGCGGTGTGGTCCACCAGTTCGGTCTCGAAAATCACCACGTCGTTGATGAACTTGTAGAGGCTCTGCACCAGCACAAAGTCGCGCAATTGCGGACAGTGGCTGAGGAAGGTCTGGCTGTGCACCAGCGGCTGGCGGCTCATGGGAAAGATCAGCTTGTCGTCGTCTTCGACCCGGCGCCGTGGCCGGGTACGGATCGTCGCGCGGCTTTCCCAGGCGTCGGCGAAGGATTGGTATTCGACGGCGTTCATGGCGTCACCTGTGCAACCGGCTGGGCCATGCTCTGGCGCAAGCCGTCCCACAAGGCTGCGCGGCTGTGGACAGCGGCGAGCGCGGCGGCCAGTACCTCGGTTTCGCGTTGCGGGTCGCCATCGATCAGCCGGGCCAACAACTTTTCTGCCGCCGGGCCATGGTCTTCGGAATCGACTTCGATGTGCCGCTGCAGGTAATAACGAAAGGTCGGCGCCTGGTCCAGGCCAATGCCCCAAGCGTCGAGCATGCGCTGGAACATCTGCGGGATGACACTCTCGCGACCGTGCACGAAGGCGGCGGCCACGCTGTGGGCCGGGGCGTGCAGGGCGGTGTGCAAGGTCTGGCGGACGAACCGTGCCGCCGCCGGTTCGACATCGACACTGTCCAGCGCAGTCTCGGGGCTGACGCCTTCCTGTTGCAGGGTGATGAATTGCTCGATCGCGCGGGTATCGGCACCGATTTCCCGCATGGCGTCCAGGTACAGTTCGAAATGGCTGCAATAGCCTGCGCCGGGGCGGTCATCCGACTCTTCCCCCAGCACGATTTCATTGATCAAGCGTGCCGCGTGCGGGTCGGCCGGCGGCAGCCAGGGCAGGTGGACACAAGTGAGCTCGCGTTGCAGCCGCTTGGTCAGCGACATGAAGTCCCAGACGGCAAAGACATGGCTTTCCATAAAGCGGCGTAACAGATCGATTGATGTAATCTCGGAAAAAACAGGGTGTTGGCCAAGTTCGTGTTTTTTCAAAGATAGTTGTTCTTTGGATGGCTGCATCGGAACGTCCTCATCAATGATGTTTTGTCCGGAAGGCTGCTCGTTATTTAATTAAGTCGAGCGGGTGCCTGAACCGGAGTCCATGAATTGCCCAAGGGGCTTAAGTATTCTCTTTTAATCGTAATTTCGGCTTTTGGTGCCAGTGTTTGCTGGGCTTGTCGCAAGTCGAAAGGGCCGCAAGTAACGCGGCGAATAAAAACTAATACACCGAGCAAGTAAGTGGCAAGTATCTTTTTTAATTATTTGAAGTTGTGTTTTTATTGGGCGCAAAGAGGGATTTTAAAACTTATTGAATAAGTTTTATTGGGGCGAAGAAGCTCCTTCCGATTTAGGGGGATCAGAATCGAATAGTTCGAGTGAATGCCTCACTCGGAGCACTTCAGGAATCGGGGAATAAGGAAGTTTTATGTTATGGGCGGGACGTCGGTCGGACATCCGATCATCCCGCCGGTTGGACGACGCTCCTTGCGTATTGGCTTCGATTCGTCTGGCCTCAGCCAGGCGTTGACTTCTTCAGGTCTGTTTTGAATCGACAAGCGCAAGAGTGAGCCCAAATCGATGGCAGTGCCATTGAACTGATGGGGCGACAAGTCGCGGCCACGGCCAGGCCGCGCCGCGCAGGCGACAAGTGAGTCGGAAGGATATGTAAGAAGTTTTTACGCCGGCCTGACCGCCGAGGTGGGATCAAAGCTTCGACGACTGTTCCAGATAGCGGCGCATGGTGACAGAGGCTTTTTCCAGGTGCCGTTCCAGCAATACGACGGCTTTATCGATGTCCTTGGCACGCGCGGCCTCGAGCAGCGCGCGATGATCGTCCTGGCTCAACTTGCCCAGCCCCATGGATGACAGATGAAAGCGCAGGAAGCGCTCTTCTTCATTGAGCTCGCGCTCGATCAGGTCCAGCAGCTTGCTGTTGGGTGCCTTGTGATAAAGCGACATGTGGAACAGCCGGTTGAGCTTGCCGATCTGGGCGTGTTCGGTTTCCGTTTCCAGCTGTTCGATGTACTGGGCGGCCATTGTCAGGTCGTTGTCATCGAGCAGCGGGATGGACAGGCGCAAGGCGAACGATTCCAGGACCGAGCGCAGGGCGTAGGTTTCTACCGCATTGTTGGTGATCAACGGCGCCACCACGGCGCCCTTGTGCTGAACCACATTGAGCAGTGACTGCGCTTCGAGCTGGCGCAGTGCCTCGCGCACCGGCATGCGGCTCACGCCGAACAGGTCGGCCAGTTCCTGCTGGCGCAGGGCGGTGCCGCAAGGCAGACGTCCATCAAGGATGGCCTCGCGCAGAGACTCTTCGATAATCGAGCGTGCCTGGTCAGCCGGGATGGGCCCGTTGACCTGGATAGTGCTAAGCGGTTTGGGCTTCTGTGTCACGACAACACCTGACTGGTAGTAACGAAAATTGGATCCAAGCCAACGTTAGTTACAGATTGCCAAGCCGTCAAAATCTCGCGGCCCCAGTTCCTGAACTAAAGTTTAGTCTGCTTATGGTGATTGCAACCTGCCATTGTCTTTTACCGGGCCAGGCTTCACCATCCAACGAATTTCCAACGGCCCTTTTCGGACGTATTCCCTTGGCTGCACCTTTCCCTGTCCTCAGGTCCTTGCGCTGGCTGTGTTCGGCATTGTTGCTGGCCGGCCTGATGCTGGGTGGCTTGCACGCCGACTGGGACTTTGCGCAGATCAGCCGGCGGGCGCAAGCGTTATATGGGTCGCTGGGCGAAGGACAGCAACGGATCGACGCATGGCAGCAATTGCTGGCGACCCAGAAACAGATCCCGGAACTGGAACAGCTCAAGGTGGTGAACCTGTTTTTCAACAAACAGGTGCGCTACGTGGAAGACATCGACCTGTGGCGCGAGGTCGACTACTGGGAGACCCCGATCCAGGCCCTGTGGAAGGGCGCCGGCGATTGTGAAGACTACGCCATCGCCAAGTATTTCAGCCTGCGTCATCTCGGGGTCTCCAGTGACAAGCTGCGCATCACCTACGTCAAGGCCTTGCGGCAGAACCGTGCGCACATGGTGCTCACCTATTACGCCACGCCCGAGGCGATGCCGCTGGTGCTCGACAGCCTGATCGACGGCATCCTGCCGGCCAGCCAGCGAACCGACTTGCTCCCGGTCTACTCTTTCAATGCCGAAGGGCTGTGGCTGCCGGGCGCCAAGGGCAACAAGAAAGTGGGTGACACCAAGCGCCTGTCCCGGTGGCAGGATGTGTTGAAGAAAATGCAGGCCGAAGGTTTTCCGGTCGAGACGACTAACTAGGAGCGCGCGCTCAGATGTCCTTGTTCAAACAGCTGTTGATCGCTATCTGTCTGTTCCTGGTGGTTGCCTTCAGCGGCAGCTTCATGGTCAGCCTGGAGAGCTCGCGGGCCCAGTACGTCAACCAGTTGCGCTCCCATGCCCAGGACGCGGCCACGGCGCTGGCGCTGTCGTTGACGCCGAACATCGACGACCCGGCGATGGTGGAGCTGATGGTCAGCTCGATCTTCGACAGTGGCTACTACGCAACCATCCGCGTGGTCGACGTGGCCACCGACAAGACCCTGGTCGAGCGCACCGGCACGCCGGACGCCGGCAGCGTGCCGCAATGGTTCGTCAAGCTGATCGGCCTGGAACCGGCCGGAGGCGATGCCATCGTCAGTCGCGGCTGGGAACAGGCGGCGCGGGTTGAAGTGGTCAGCCACCCGATGTTCGCCCTCGCCAAGCTGTGGCAGAGCGCGTTGGGCAGCCTGGGTTGGCTTTTGCTGTGTGGCGCCGTGAGCGCGGTGCTGGGGGCCTTGCTGCTGCGTCGCCAGCTCAAGCCGCTGGACTACATGGTGCATCAGTCCCATGCCATCGCCCGTCGCGAGTTCCTGAGCCTGCCGGAGCTGCCGCGCACGCCTGAACTGCGCCGCGTGGTGCAGGCGATGAACCAGATGGTCGAGAAGCTCAAGGCGCTGTTCCAGGAACAGGCCGAGCGCAGCGAGAAACTGCGGGTCGAATCCTACCAGGACAACCTCACGGGCCTGGCCAACCGGCGCTATTTCGAAATGCAGCTCAATGCCCGGGTGAGCAACCCGGAGCAGGCCAGCTCCGGTTATCTGCTGTTGTTGCGGGTCAAGGACCTGGCCGGTTTGAACCAGCGGTTGGGCGGGCAGCGCACCGACCAGTTGCTCCAGGCGGTGGGTGAGCAATTGCTGCGTGAATGCGCGCGGTATCCGGAAACCCACAACCTGGTCACGCGCATTCGCGGCGGGGAATTCGCGGTGCTGGCACCTGGGCTGGTGCGCGAGGAAGCGCTGCAACTGGCGCAGAATCTTGAGGCTGCATTGGCGAGCCTGCATGCGACCGGCGCGACGGATGTGGCGTCGGTGGCCTCCATCGGGCTGGCGCCGTTCGCCCATGGCGACTCGCCGCAAGCGGTGCTCCAGCTCGGCGACCAGGCCCTGGCCCAGGCCGAAAGCCAGGGCGAACCGGGTTGGGCCTGCCTGGACCACAGCGCGTCGGCCAGTGTCGGTGATGATCACCATGCCTGGCACAATTTGCTTGATCAGGCGCTGAGTCATCAGCGTTTCGAGTTGTATTTCCAGCCGGTGGTGGCTGCCCAGGACACCCAGGTGGTGCTGCATTACAAAGTGCTGTCGCGGCTGTTGGACGAGCAGGGCCAGACGATCCCCGCCGGGCGGTTCCTGCCTTGGTTGGAGCGCTTTGGCTGGACCGCGCGCCTGGACCGCTTGATGCTTGAACAGGTGCTCAAGCAGATGGCCGGGCATGAGCAGTCCCTGGCGTTGAACCTGTCTTCGGCGACCTTGGCCGATCCGCAGGCGCTGAACAAGGTCTTTGAAATCCTGCGGGCGCATTCCAACCTTGGGTCGCGCCTGACCCTGGAGATTGGTGAAGAGCAACTGCCGGAGCAAGCGGTGCTGGAGCAGTTGACCCGGCGTCTGCGTGAGTTGGGCTTCTCCTTGAGCCTGCAGCGTTTTGGTGGGCGATTCAGCATGATTGGCAACTTGTCGCGGTTGGGGTTGGCTTACCTGAAGATCGATGGCAGCTATATTCGTGCGATTGATCAGGAGAGCGATAAGCGCTTGTTCATCGAGGCGATTCAGCGGGCGGCTCACAGTATTGACCTGCCGTTGATTGCTGAGCGGGTTGAGACGGAGGGGGAGTTGGCGGTGATTCGGGAGATGGGGTTGTTTGGGGTTCAGGGGCAGTTGGTGGGTGAGCCTAAGCGCTGGGGGTGAGGCGGTCTTTTATCCTTCTGACTGAGTACATATCCGTTTCTGCGGTAACGGCGGCTTATGGTTCCGCTCTTACAGCGGGTCACTTTCGAAAAGCGCGAAAGTAACCAAAGCGCTTCTGCCCCACCACTCGGTGCCTCGCCTAGGCTCGGCATGCCCTCACTCCGGCATTGCTCCGTGGGCCCGCCGCGAAGGGCCATCCATGGCCCAGCGCGGCTATCCCGGCATCCATGCCGGGATGCCCACTCCACAATGCCTGCGTTCGGCCAGCGTGGTTAACGGGGCGCCGAGATCAACGTCCACCGCGAGGCGGCCTAGTAGCCGACCTGGCTCTCCCGGTCGTACATCCGTCAGATCTGTTTGAGCAGGACCTGTGGGAGCAAAGCTTGCTCGCGAGGCGGCCTGATAGCCGACCTGATTCTTTCGGCCGTACTTCGATCCTATTGTGGGAGCGAGCCTGCTCGCGAAGGCGGCGGCACATTCAGCATTAGTGCAAGCAGACCCACCGCCATCGCGAGCAAGCTTGGCTCCCACAGGGACCGGCGGTGGACACTGATCTTATAAACGACCAAAAACCTATGTGGGAGCGAGCTTGCTCGCGATAGCGGTGGTTCAGTCACATGGATGCTGGGCTTGCCGGCCTCTTCGCGAGCAAGCCCGCTCCCACAGGAGGAACGCGGTCATCCAGAGCCAGGTCGGCTATCAGGCCGCCTCGGAGAGGACGTTGATCTCGGCGCCCCATTAACCACGCTGGCCGAACGCAGGCATTGCGCAGTGGGCACCTCGGCATGGATGCCGAGGTAGCCGCGCTGGGCCATGGATGGCCCTTCGCGGCGGCCCACGGAGCAATGCCGGAGTGAGGGCATGCCGAGCCTAAGCGAGGCACCAAGTGGTGGGGCAGAAGCGTTTTGGTTACTTTTGCGCTTTTCAAAAGTGACCCGCCGTCAGGGCGGAACCCTAAGTGGCCGTTACCGCAGAAACGGATATACACCCCCCTCTAAAAGTAAGGTCCTAGGAGATTTCCTTCGAGTTGTAGCGAACTTGGTGAACTTGTCGGGCGTCTGCCTCGTGGCTAGTCTGGGGTTGTCACTGAAAAAAACGGTGACACTGGCGTGCAAGCCGGTTAAAAGACGACGCGCAAGCGCTTTATGGCGGTTGTGCGTGGGAGATTTCTTCGTGAGAAGGATTCTGCCGGGGTTCCGTCTGCCCGGTCTTGCACACCTGCGTACAACTGCCACCTCATTTGCGTGCAAGCGAAGGGTGTCGGTTCCACTTCTACAGATGGAGCTTCACGACATGTTCAAAGTAACTCCGAATCCGCCAGAAAACTCTGGCAACAACTCCAGCAAATCCTCTAAATCAAAAAAACTCGACGAAGCCGCCGAACGCGTCCTCGACTACTACCTCAATCCCAAACCCACCGACGAAGCCTCGGGAAAAACCCAAACCGCCCAGCTTTTCATGGTTTCCCCAGACATCGACACCGAAACCCTCCTGGCCAATGCCTCCGAAGACCTGCTGTCCATCAGCGCCATCGCCGCCGACCTGGCTGACGACGTCGACGGCTCACGCCGCAGCGTAATCCTGGCGATCAGCCGAATGGCCGATGGGGTGCATCTGTTGGTGGAGCGGGCGATGGATCGGCTGGAGGTTCAAGCGGCGGGCTGACAGGCCTGCGGTGAATTGACGATTGTCATCGCGAGCAAGCTCGCTCCCACACTGGATCTGTGTCGAACCGAAATATCGAAATCAACACCGATCAACTGTGGGAGCGAGCTTGCTCGCGATGGCGTCCGCCCAGACAACCCAGAACCTGTGGCGAGGGGATTTATCCCCGCTGGGCTGCGCAGCAGCCCTAAACACCAGCCGCCTCGGTGTGTCAGGCAGTTCACCTTTAAGCATCTGGGGCTGCTGCGCAGCCCAGCGGGGATAAATCCCCTCGCCACAGGGTTTTGTGTGCTGCTCGAGGTGGGAGCCTAGATCAACCCTTTCTCATCATCATCGATCAATCGGCTCAACCCACCCAGGGCTTCCCGGGCCTGGTTGCGGTCCATCAGCTTGGCCTGGGCCGCCGGTGGCAGGTCGGTGACGCGGATGACGCCTTTGCTGGTCAGCACCTGGATCAAGTCATCGAGTACCCGGATCATCTCGAGGTCGCTTTGCTTGAGCTGCTTGAGGCTGTTTTCCACCGCCTGGTTGGCGAACCAGTCCTGGATCTCGTGGTTGTCGGCCGGCAAGGTTTCGGTGGCCTCGGCGTAAGCGGTGGCTTCTACGCGCACCAGCAGGCCTTGTGCATCGCGTTGCACATAAAACATCGGGCATCCCTCATGTATGAAGCGGCGTCATGCTGGGCAGCATAGGCCAACTGTGGGGGAGTATGGAGGGTGGAGACGAAATCGTCATCCTGGGAGCAGCCATGCACGACCGCCCTGTGAAGGGCGGCCGTGAGGGCCCGGTCAGCTGTTGTTGTGATCGACCTTGATGGTCGGGTCGCTGCCGGCGATCAACGAGTTCAGGTTCACGTTCGACCAGTTGTTGCCTTCGAGCTTGATCGTCACATCCGGCGTTGCTGCGGCACCGTTGGCCGCATTGAACTGGCCGGAAGTGCTGACCTGCAGTGACGACACGCCATCGACCGTGCTGATTTTCAGGAAGTGGTCGATGGTGCTGCCGGTTTCGCCCTGCAATAGATCCCGCAGGTCGATCCGGTCACCTTCGCTGGCCTTGAAGTCCTTGATCACGTCGGTGCCGGTGTCGCCGGACTTCCAGACAAAGGTATCGCCGCCCAGGCCACCGATCAGGGTGTCATTGCCCTGGCCGCCGATCAGTGTGTCGTTACCCGTGCCACCCAGCAGGATGTCATTGCCCTTGCCACCGTTGAGCGTGTCGTTGCCGCCCTGGCCGAAAATGATGTCGTTGCCGGCGCCGCCCAGCAGGGTGTCATTGCCATCGTGGGCACCGGACACATCGAACGCGGTGTAGTGTTCGGTGATGTACTGGTGCACGTTGCTGGTGGTCACCTTGCTGACGTCCACGCCGTTCTGTTGAGCAACGAAGGCCTGGATGGCCTGGTAGCCCTCGCCAGCAACGCCGTTGAAGCTCACCAGGTCGCCGAACAGGATGTCGTTGCCGTTGCCGCCATTGACCGTGTCGGAACCCGGCAGGGTCGCTTCGGTGTGGCCGATGATCGAGTTGGCCAGGTTGTTCGGGTCGATGTTGGTCTGCGGCGTCGAGTCCGAATCGTAGGGCTTGAGGTCGTTCAGGGTCACATCGCTGTTCAGGCCGATGGCTTCGACGGTGCTCAAGCCTTTGAGCAGTGTGAAGCTGTCGGTCGAGCCCGTCGCCGAATCGACATAGTTCCAGTAATCGCCATAACCGGTGCCGCCCTGGTTCGACAATTCAAAGGTGCCATTGCCCTCGGCGTGCACCGTGCCGACATAACTGTCGTTCCAGTTCTTTCCGATTTTGGTCGACAGGTACATCTGGCCGTTTTCGTAGATGGTGTACTTGTGCGTGCCGTCGATCGTCTGGGTGTAGTACTTACCGACGGTGTAATTGGATGCGCTCAGTACGTCATCGAGTTTGACGCTGCCGTACAGGGTTGGGTTGGGCTGTTCGCCGGTCTGGTAGTAAGTCGGCTTACCGTCGGTAATGAAATACGTCAGGTTCTTCGCCCCGGTATTGTTCAGGGCGTCGGTACTCTTGAAGAAGTTCGCCGTGGTCTTGAACACGTCTTCGTAGTTGGTACCGCCACCGGACACCATCGAGTCGAGCACACCCTTGAGCAGGGTCAAGGCGTCCGGGTTGTTGAGGTTGACCGAGATCGACTTGTTCACCTGGCTATCGAAGTCTGCCAGGAAAATATTCACCGTCCCGGAGTTGCTGCCCAGGCTCTGCTTGAGGGTGTTGAACACCGAGGTCAGCGAGGCCTTGGCCGCGGCGATGGACGAGTCGCTCATGCTGCCGGAGCTGTCGACCATGAAGGCGATGTTGTAGTTGACGCCCGGCACTACGGTCAGCCCGCCAATGTCGGCGACGACGATGTCGTTGCCGTCGGTGCCGGTGACGTTGTCACTGCCCGCCGTGGCGGTGATGGCGTTGTAGGTCGCCGGGTGCACGGTGACTGGGATCTGCGCCGTGGTGGTCGCCGATCCTCCGAGGGCTTCGGTGGAGGTGGAGGTCACGGTCAGATTGAGCTGGCCGTTGTAATAGGCCGGCGGCGTCAGGGTCAGGCTGCCCAGGTTCCAGCCACTGACCGATGCTTCGCCGTTGCTGCCCACGGTCGCGAAGTGGCCCGCGCCGTCGCTCAGCACACTCCCTTCCGGCATGCCGCCAATCTTCACGCTCAGGCTTTCGGAGCCGTCGGTGTCGGTCAGGGCGGTGGTGATTTTCGACAGGTGCACGCTGGTGCCTTCGGCGCCTTCGTTGAGCTTGAAGCCGTCGTAGTAGCCTTCGCCGTTGGTGCCGTGCAGGTCGGAGACGGTCACGCCAGCATTCGCCAGGTCGGTCACGCCGGTGTAGAGCGGCACGCCGGCACTGCTCAGGTCTACAGGCGTGCTGCCGTTGACCGACAGGTTCACGTCATAGCTGCCCGGGCCGGTCTGGTTGTGGTGGTAGATGTCCAGGGTGTAGTAGCCGCTGGTGGTCGGCGTGAACGAACCGTTCAACTGGCCGCCCGCACCCCACGTGGTTGCCGCGGCGGTTTTACCGCCGATGGTGACCAGCAGGCTGTCATCGCCCGTGCCGCTGAAGGTATAGGTCTTGCCGGCCTCGAGGAAAATCAGGCCCGAGGTTTTCGATGCAGTGCCCGGGTTGACGTTGCTGTCGGACTGCACGTTGGTCACGTTGGTGCTGCTGTTCGGCGTGCCGGCGGCATCGATCACCGACTTGAGCGTGCCGGAGGCCGCGCCGCTGCCATCGGTGCCCAGGCCCGACAGACCGGTCCAGACTTCCTTGATCAAACCGGTGGAGGTCACGTTGTTGCCGGCCACGTTGAGGCTCGGTGCGTCGGCGACTGGGGTGATGTCGATCTTCACGGTGCCGGTATTGCCCAGCACCTGGCCGTCGGTTGGCTGGAATTTGACCTGTGCGTAGTCGGCCTGGTTGTTGCCCATGCTGCTGCCAACATAACCATTGGCGCCGGATTCGTTGGCGTCCGGAGTGAAGCGCAGCTTGCCGGCGTCGATGTCAGCCTTGGTGAAGGTCTGGTTGTTGGCCACGTCTTTCCAAGTTGCGCCGTCCAGATACTGCAACTTGCCATCGGCCGGCAGCTCGGTGATTTTCACACCCAGACTGGTGGCGGAATTGTCCACGTCGCTGACGCCGAACGTCGACCAGCCGAGGACCAGTGACGTGTCTTCGGTACCGGTCACCGCGCCACCGGTGGCCACTGGCGCATCGTTGATCCCGACCACGTTCACGGTGGTGGTGGCGGTGTTGGAGTAGCTCGCGCCGTCGGTCACCGTCACGGTGATGATGCGCGGTACGGTGCTCGGATCTTCGCTGTTGTTGATGAAGCTGATGTTCTTGATCTGCTGCATGTAGTCGGCCAGCGTTGCATTGCCTGTCAGCGTCAGGACGACTTTGCCGTCGGTGCTGTTGGCGTTGATGCTGATGCCGTTGACGCTATTGCCTAGGTTCAGATGATCGCCAGGCTGACGGTTGGTCAGCACGATGGTCGCGCCGGTCAGCATGGTGCTGTCCGGGTCAGTGATGCTCAGGTCGGTGTCGGCGATGGACACGCCCGGGCCGGTGGTGCCTTCGGTGAAGGTCACCTGGTAATCGGCACCGGTCTTGCCGCTGGAGTTGTTGGCGTCCAGGTCGAGTACCGGTGGCGCATCGTTGTCGATGATCGAGGTGCTGACGCTGCCGTTGGTGCCGCTGACCGCCAGGTGCTCGAAGTTGCCACCGGTGGCCGAGTCGATCTTGACCACGAAGTTTTCGGTGCCTTCGGTGATCTTGTCGTCCAGCGTTGCCACGTTGAAGGTGGCGCTGGTGGCGTTGGCCGGGATCTTCACGGTGTAGACACCGGTGAAGTCCGTGCCGTCGGCGGCGGTGCCGCTGTAGACGATCTTGAGCGTCACTTCGGTTTGTGCCGGGTTCGTCAGGCTGACGGTATAGGTGGCCGCCTGGCCTTCGGTGACCGACGTGCTGCCGGTGATGCTGACGGTGGTGTTGTCGATGGTGTCGGTAACGTCAGTCACCGCCGGCGTGGTGCTCGGAACCAGGGTCTCGTCACGGTGCCGGTGGTGGCGCCTGCAGCGATGTTGATGACGGCGCCGTTGCTCAGAGTCACGGTCACTGGCGAGCCGGCGGCGTTGGTCAGGGTGGCGGTGTAAACAATCGAGCCGCCTTCGGCCACTTCGGTAGACGCGGACAGGCTCAGGCCAGTGGTGTCCACCGAATCGGTAATCGTGGTGACCGCAGGCGTAGTGCTCGGCACCAGGTTCTCAAAGTTGCCACCCGTCGCACCCGTGATGGTGGTGCTGACAGTGCTGCCGTTGTTATAGACGTCATTAGCCGGTGTCTCGACGTTGACGGTGCCAGTAGTCTGGCCTGCAGCGATGTTGATCACCGCGCCGTTGCTCAAGGTCACCGTCACCGGCGTCTGAGCCGGGTTGGTCAGCGTCGCGGTGTAAACAATCGAACCGCCTTCGGTGATGGTGTTGCTGGCTGTCAGAGTCAGGCCAGTGGTGTCCGCCGAATCAGTAATCGTGGTAACCGCAGGCGCCGTGCTCGGCACCAGGTTTTCGAAGTTGCCGCCCGTTGCACCAGTAATGGTGGTGCTGACCGTACTGCCGTTGTTGTAGACGTCATTGGCCGGCGTCTCGACATTGACGGTGCCGGTAGTCTGGCCGGCGGCGATGGTGATGACCGAGCCATTGCTCAAGGTCACGGTCACCGGCGTCTGGGCCGGGTTGGTCAGCGTCGCGGTGTAGGTGATCTGACCGCCTTCGGTGATGGTTTCGCTGGCGCTCAGTGTCAGGCCGGTGGTGTCGGTCGAATCGGTAATCGTAGTAACGGCAGGTGCGGTGCTCGGCACCAGATTCTCAAAGTTGCCACCCGTCGCACCGGTAATGGTGGTGCTGACCGTACTGCCGTTGCTGTAGACGTCGTTGGCTGGCGTCTCGACGTTGACGGTGCCGGTAGTCTGGCCGGCAGCGATGGTGATGACCGAGCCGTTGCTCAAGGTCACCGTCACCGGCGTCTGGGCCGGGTTGGTCAGCGTCGCGGTGTAAACAATCGAACCGCCTTCGGTGATGGTGTTGCTGGCCGTCAGGGTCAGGCCAGTGGTATCCGCCGAATCAGTAATCGTGGTGACCGCAGGCGCAGTGCTCGGGACCAGGTTTTCGAAGTTACCGCCGGTTGCGCCGGTAATCGTAGTACTGACGGTGCTGCCGTTGTTGTAGACGTCGTTGGCTGGCGTCTCGACGTTAACGGTGCCAGTAGTCTGGCCGGCAGCGATGGTGATGACCGAGCCGTTGCTCAAGGTCACCGTCACCGGCGTCTGAGCCGGGTTGGTCAGCGTCGCGGTGTAAACAATCGAACCGCCTTCGGTGATGGTGTTGCTGGCCGTCAGGGTCAGGCCAGTGGTGTCCGCCGAATCAGTAATCGTGGTAACCGCAGGCGCCGTGCTCGGCACCAGGTTTTCGAAGTTGCCGCCCGTTGCACCAGTAATGGTGGTGCTGACCGTACTGCCGTTGTTGTAGACGTCATTGGCCGGCGTCTCGACATTGACGGTGCCGGTAGTCTGGCCGGCGGCGATGGTGATGACCGAGCCATTGCTCAAGGTCACGGTCACCGGCGTCTGGGCCGGGTTGGTCAGGGTGGCGGTGTAGGTGATCTGGCCGCCTTCGGTGACGGTATTGCTCGCGCTCAGGGTGACGGTGGTGGTGTCGATGGTGTCGGTGATCTGGGTCACGGCCGGCGTGGTGGGTACGGTCACGGCAATGCCAGTGCCACCGGTGGTGCCAGTGACGGTCACACTGATCTGGCTCGGGTCGTTGTAGACCGTGTCATTCGGCGCGAGTGGAACGTTGACGCTGCCGGTCAGCTGACCAGCCGGGATCACGATGACCGCGCCGTTGGACAAGGTCACGGTCAGGTTGGTCTGCGGGGCCTGGGTCACGGTCGCGGTGTAGACCAACACGCCGCCGGCCTCGGTCAGGGTCGGCGTGGCGCTCAGGGTCATCGTCGCATTGAGCACGGCGTTGGCGGTCGTATCGGCCGTGGTATCGCCACCCAGGATGTTGTCATCGGTGGCGGCAGCCGCAGCGAGGCCTTCCGTTGGGAAACCGATGGTAGGGTCGACGCTACCAGCGGTGGCATCCAGCACCACAAAACTGTGGCCGCCACCGGCGGCACCACCCGTGCCCGCGGCAGTGGCGCCGGCGGCGGTGGCTTCCAGGGCGGTCGTCGGGTCGACGCCCGCGGCGATGGCTTGCTGCAACTCTTCTACCGACGGCGCGGCCTGGGCAGTGGCTTGTGCCAGGTCGGTGGAAGAGTCCGGGGCATTGGCGCTCCACTGGGTGTCGCGGCCCAGGTCCAGGGTGCGGCCATCGGCCAGATCCAATGTGACGGCGCCGGACGGGCCAGTGTCCAACTGGTCGCCCGTGTACAGGCGATCACCTTCAATGAGTACGCGTCGGATGCCTTCTGGGGATACGACGAAAACCTGACCAACAATGCTTTTGACAACGGCAATAACACTGCTCATTGAAGACTCTCCGGGTGCCACGCTCAGTAGACTTCCATGGACCCGGCAGCTTGTAGGCAGCAGCGGTCTGGACGTACATGTTCACAAAGTAAGGTTATTTGACGCTTCCGTATGTCAATATTTTGGCTGTTTTTTTCAATTATTTTGTTTGTGCCAAACTATTGACCTTCTGCCGGCCATCCTAAACAATTGCCGAGGTAATGTCACATTGATATTTAAGCGGCGACCTGTTCTTTCAGTGCGTGTTCCAGCTCCTGTTTTGAACTTTCCGACATACGGTCATTCCGGTTGCCATCATCCGATGCAGCGCCACGTTTCGCTGTGATCCAAGACAAGTGTTTCAGGAAGAAATCCACCATGCGTCTGCACCTGTTCAAGGCTTTACCCTTTGCCCTCGCCGCCAGTTTCGTACAAGCACAAACCTTGCCGCAGGCCATGCAACAGGCGCTGGATGTCCATCCTGAAATCCAGGCCGGCGTGAACAGCCGCTTCGCGGCGGATTACCAGCTCAAGGCGGCCAAGGGCGGCTACCTGCCTAGAGTGGACCTTGCAGCCGGATACGGCCGTGAAGGCACCGACAGCGTCACCACCCGGTCGGGCGGTACCAATCATTGGGAAACCCTGAACCGCAGCGAGTCGAGCCTGCGCCTGTCGCAAATGGTTTTTGACGGTTTTGCGACGTCCAGCGAAGTGGGGCGTCAACAAGCCACCGTCAATGCCCGTGCCTACTCGTTGCTGGACGCCTCCGAGCGTACCGGGTTGACGGTGGCGCAGGTCTACCTGGACGTGCTGACCCGTCGCGAGTTCGTGCGTCTGGCCGAGGAAAACCTCAAGAGCCACGAGCGCATCTTCGACCAGATCAAACTGCGCACTTCCCGTGGCGTGGGCAGTGGCGCTGACCTGGACCAGGCCGAAGCGCGCATGGCCCAGGCCCGCAATAACCTGATCACCGAACAAACCAACCTGGCCGATGCCGAGACCAACTACCTCAGCGCCGTCGGCCAACTGCCCGATCAACTGGAGCGTCCTGCCGATTTTCTGGCGTTGCTGCCGGCCAACCTGACCGAAGCCCGCGCCCAGATGCTGGAGAACAGCCCGGTGCTGCGTTCGGCCGAAGCCGACATCGCCGCGTCCGAGCAACAGTACGAAGCTGCCAAGTCGAGCTTCTACCCACGCTTCGACGCCGAGCTGGGCCGCACCGCCGACAACGACCTGGACGGCCAGAACGGCCATAACAATGAATGGCAAGCCATGCTGCGCATGCGTTTCAACCTGTATGCCGGCGGCAGCAACAAGGCGGACCTGGAATCCAAGTCGTACCTGTCCAACCAGGCCCTGGATATCCGCAACAACGCGCTGCGCCAGCTCAATGAAGAGCTGGGCCTGGCCTGGAACGCCTTGAACAACGCCAACGCCCAAGTGCCGATCGCCCAGCAATACGTAGACCGCAGCGCCAATGTGCGCACCGCCTACCAGAAGCAGTTCAGCCTCGGCGAGCGGACCCTGCTCGACTTGCTCGACAGCGAAAACGAGCTGTTCAGCGCTTCCCGACGCCTGGCGGAAATCAAGAACGTGCAATTGTTCACCCAATACCGTATCAAGGCAACCATGGGCCAACTGTTGAAAAGCCAGGGTGTGGTCGCACCGTTGGCATCGGTTGTGCAGAGCGACGTGAAACCCAAGGTCCAGTTGCCTGGGATGAATTGAGTTTACCACCCGTTTTAATCAGTCAGAGTGTCGAGCGTGGAATCAGAAGTCAGTCCAGTTGAACTCGTTCATGATCCGCGCACGCTGCACGACGACCCGCTGCTGGACGGCTTGTTGGCGCTCTGCATGCTGCATCAGAAGCCGGCCAGTGCGGCAATGCTCACCACCGGCCTGCCGCTGCCCAAGCAACGGCTGAGCGTCGAATTATTGTCGCGCGCGGCGGCCCGCGCCGGGCTGCAAGGCCGGGTGCTGCAACGCAAGCTCGAGCAAATCCCGACCATCGCCATGCCGGCGCTGTTGCTGCTCAAGGACGGCCGCAGCGCCGTGCTGCTGGGCTGGGTCGGCGATGACCAGGCGCGGCTGCTGCTCAGCGAAAGCGAGGGTGGTGAAGTCACGGTCAGCCGTGAGCTGCTGGCCGATGACTACAGCGGCAAGGTGTTCTTCGCCCAGCCGCAGCATAAATTTGACGTGAACCACGGCACGCTGATTCCCCGGGCGCGTTCGTGGTTTCGCGACACCCTCAAGCGGTCACGCTGGTTGTATGCCGATGCTATCGCGGCAAGCCTGCTGATCAACATCATTGCCATGGCCGCGCCGCTGTTCGTGATGAACGTCTACGACCGCGTGGTGCCGAACCAGGCCGAAGCGACCCTGTGGGTGCTGGCTGTCGGCATCACTGGCGCCTATGTGTTCGACCTGATCCTGAAGATGCTGCGCAGCCTGTGCCTGGACCTGGCCGGCAAGAAAACCGACCTGATCATTTCGGCGACGCTGTTCGAGCGCATCGTCGGCATGGCCATGAAATACCGCCCGGCGCGGGTCGGCAGCTTTGCCCAGAACATCCATGAATTCCAGAGCCTGCGGGACTTCCTCGCCTCGCTGACCCTCACCAGCCTGATCGACCTGCCGTTCACCCTGCTGATCTTCGCGGTCATCGCGATCCTCGGCGGGCACCTGGTGTGGATTCCAGTGCTGGCGTTCCCGATTGCCCTGCTGATCGGCTATGCGCTGCAGAAGCCTTTGGTGGCGACCATGGAGCGAACCATGGCCTTGGGCGCCGAGCGCCAATCCAGCCTGATCGAAACCCTGGCCGGCCTGGACGCGGTGAAGGTCAACAACGCCGAGAGCGAGCGCCAGTATCAGTGGGAGCAGACCATCGGCACCCTCAGTCGCCTCGAACTGCGGGTGAAGATGCTGTCCGGCCTGGCGATGAACATCACTTTGCTGATTCAGCAATTGGCCGGGGTGATCATGATCGTCTTCGGCGTGTACCAGATCATCGCTGGTAACTTGAGCATGGGCGGGCTGATCGCCTGCTACATGCTCAGCGGTCGCGCCCTCAGCCCATTGGCGTCGTTGTCGGGTTTGCTGACCCGCTACCAGCAGGCGCGGGTGACCATGACCTCGGTCGACCAGATGATGGAGCTGCCCCAGGAGCGTAATTTCGACGAGCGCCCGCTGAGCCGCAAGGTCCTGCAGGGCGCCATTGAATGCCGCCAGTTGAATTTCACTTACCCGAACCAGCAGAACACCGCGCTGAAGAACATCAACCTGGTGATCAAGCCGGGCGAGAAAATCGGCATCATTGGCCGCAGCGGCTCGGGCAAGAGTTCCCTGGCCAAGTTGCTGGTGGGGCTTTACCAACCCGACGATGGTGCCTTGCTGGTGGACGGCGTGGACATCCGCCAGATCGACGTCAGCGAGCTGCGCTACAACATTGGCTACGTGCCCCAGGACATCCAACTGCTGGCCGGTACGTTGCGCGACAACCTGACTTCCGGCGCCCGGTACGTCGAAGATGAGTTGGTGCTCCAGGCCGCAGAACTGGCAGGCGTGCATGAGTTTGCCCGCCTGCACCCGCAAGGCTATGAACTGCAAGTCGGTGAGCGCGGACAGAACCTGTCCGGTGGTCAGCGCCAGAACGTCGCCCTGGCCCGCGCGCTGCTGCTCAACCCGCCCATCCTGTTGCTGGACGAACCCACCAGCGCCATGGACAACACCGGTGAAGAACGCTTGAAACAGCGCCTGGCCGCCGTGGTGGAAAACAAGACCGTGCTGCTGGTGACGCACCGGGCATCCCTGCTGTCGCTGGTGGATCGCCTGCTGGTGATCGACCGTGGACAGATCCTCGCCGATGGCCCGAAAGCCGCTGTCATGGAAGCGTTGAAGAAGGGGCAGATCAGTGTTGCTTAAAACCGGCTTAAAGGGCGCTGTGGGTCGCTATTTCAAAGGTTCCGACTCGCTGCACGGCCAACCGCTGCCCGAGGTCAACAAGGCGCTGATCGAGGACGCTCCCCGGGTGGTGCGTTTGACGATCTGGGGCATCATCGGTTTCTTTGTGTTCCTGATGTTGTGGGCCAACTTCGCCGTGATCGACGAAGTGACCAAGGGCGACGGCAAGGCGATTCCCTCGTCCAAGATCCAGAAAATCCAGAACCTGGAAGGCGGCATCGTTGCTGAGCTGTTCGTCACGGAAGGGCAGATCGTCGACGCCGGCGCGCCGTTGATTCGCCTGGACGACACCCGGTTTGTCTCCAACGTCGGCGAAACCGAGGCTGACCGCCAGTCCATGCTGTTGCGGGTCGAGCGCTTGAGTGCCGAGGTCGATGACCGGCCGCTGAATTTCCCGGCCGACGTGCTCAAGGCGGTGCCGGGCCAGGCCGCCAGCGAGGAGTCGCTGTACATCAGCCGCCGCCAGCAGTTGCACGATGAAATCGGCGGCTTGCAGGAGCAGTTGATCCAGCGCCAGCAGGAACTGCGCGAATTCGTCTCCAAGCAGGCGCAGTACCGCTCCGGCCTGGCGCTGCAACGCCAGGAAATCAACATGTCCGAGCCGCTGGTGGCTCAGGGCGCGGTATCGCCGGTGGAAGTGCTGCGGCTCAAGCGCGCCGAAGTCGAGACCCGTGGGCAACTGGACGCCACGACGCTGGCGATCCCGCGTGCCGAATCGGCGATCAAGGAAGTGCAGCGCAAGATCGACGAGACCCGCGGCAAGTTCCGCAGTGAAGCCCTGACCCAGCTCAACGAAGCTCGCACCGACTTGAACAAGGCCCAGGCCACCGGCAAAGCCCTGGAAGACCGGGTGAGCCGGACCCTGGTGACGTCGCCCGTGCGTGGCATTGTCAACAAGTTGCTGGTGAACACAATCGGCGGCGTGATCCAGCCCGGCAGTGACCTGGTGGAAATCGTGCCGCTGGACGACACCATTCTGGTGGAAGCGAAAATCCGTCCCCAGGACATCGCCTTCCTGCACCCCGGTCAGGACGCCACGGTGAAATTCACCGCGTACGACTACACCATCTACGGCGGGATGAAAGCCAAGCTGGAACAGATCGGCGCCGACACCATCACCGATGAAGACAAGAAAACCACCTACTACATCATCAAGCTGCGCACCGAACGCAGCCACCTGGGCACGCCTGAAAAGCCCTTGCTGATCATCCCAGGGATGGTGGCGTCTGTGGACATCATCACCGGCAAGAAAACCGTGCTCAGCTACCTGCTCAAACCCATCATCAAGGCCCGGTCCGAGGCGTTGCACGAGCGCTAGTACCCTGGTTGATCATTCCCATGTGTGGGAGCAAAGCTTGCTCGCGAAACAGGCACCTCGGTCCCTGAAGGATCGCGTTGCCTTCATCGCGGGCAAGCCTTGCTCCCACAGCGGTGCAGTGCCAAATTCCGGGTCATATCGTTATTCGCTAACGGTATTTAAATTCTGCTGCTTATATCCTTAAACTCACCCCCCTGCGTACCTGCCGACCAATCGGCGCGCCGCACGACATAAACCAACACGGTAACGCCGTGAGTTTTGATCGATTGCGCGCCTGTTCAAGCGCGCCGTGCGTGGGAGTGATGTATGCCAGCCGTCTCTTATTCTCCAGATTCACCTATCGCGAACATTGCCCCGCAGTCGTTCGACATCCGCTCGTTCCGCGATGCCGTAGGCGCCGAAATCGTCGGGCTGGACCTGTCCCGACCGATCAGCGACCAGGATTTCGCCCGCATCCACCGCGCACACCTGGACTATCACGTCGTGGTGTTCCGCGACCAACGCATCACCCCGGAACAACAGATCGCCTTCAGTCGCCGTTTTGGCGTGCTGCAGATCCATGTGCTCAAGCAGTTCCTGCTGGCCGGGCATCCGGAAATCCTCATCGTCTCCAACATCATCGAAAACGGCCAATCCATCGGCCTCGGCGATGCCGGCAAATTCTGGCATTCGGACCTTTCCTATAAAGAACTGCCCAGCCTCGGCTCGATGCTTCACGCCCAGGAGTTGCCGAGTGAAGGCGGTGACACGTTGTTCGCCGACATGCACAAAGCCTGGGACGCTCTGCCCGAAGCGCTGCGTAAAGCCGTGGAAGGCCGTTCGGCGGCGCATTCCTACACGGCGCGCTACAGCGAAACCAAATTCGAAGGCAACTGGCGCCCTACGCTCACGCCAGAGCAACTGGCCCAGGTTGCCGAAGTGGTGCATCCGATCGTGCGCACCCATCCGGAAACCGGGCGCAAGGCGTTGTTCGTCAGCGAAGGGTTCACCACCCGCATCGTCGGTCTGCCGGAAGACGAAAGCACCGCGCTGCTGGCCGAGCTGTATGCCCACAGTGTGCTGCCGCAGAACATCTATCGCCATCAATGGCAGCCCCATGACCTGGTGTTCTGGGACAACCGCTCGCTGATCCACTTGGCCGCCGGTTGCCCGAGTCATCTGCGCCGCAAGCTGTACCGCACCACCATCCAGGGCGACGCCCCTTTCTGATCGGCTGCGCCTTGCGCAAAGAGCCCGGAGAATCACCATGTCCAAACGCATTGCTTTTGCACCGCTGGCCGCCGGCATCGGCCTGGGGTTCAGTTTGCTGGCCGGCAGCCTGGTCGCGCCGGCCAGCGCCCACGCTGAGGGCGAGATTCGTATCGCCGAACAGTTCGGCATTGTTTACTTGCTGCTCAACGTGGTCCGTGATCAACAATTGATCGAGAAATACGGCAAGCAGGAAGGCATCGAGATCAAGGTCGATTGGACCCAGTTGTCCGGCGGCGCGGCGGTCAACGATGCGTTGCTGTCGGGCTCCATCGACATTGCCGGGGCCGGCGTCGGGCCGTTGTTGACGGTCTGGGACCGCACTCGTGGCAAGCAGAACGTCAAAGCCGTCGCCTCCCTGGGCAACTTCCCTTATTACCTGTTGAGCAACAACCCGAACGTCAAGACCATCGCCGACTTCACCGAGCAGGACCGCATCGCGGTGCCGGCGGTGGGCGTTTCGGTGCAGTCGCGCTTCCTGCAATACGCCGCTGCGAAACAGTGGGGCGACAAGGACTTCAATCGCCTCGACAAGTACACCCTGGCGGTTCCGCATCCAGACGCCACGGCGGCGTTGATTGCCGGCGGCACCGAGTTGACCGGGCACTTTTCCAACCCGCCGTTCCAGGACCAGGCCCTGCAAAACCCCAACGTCCACGTGGTGCTCAACTCCTATGACGTGCTCGGGCCGAATTCGCCCACGGTGTTGTTTGCCACCGAGAAATTCCGCGATGAAAACCCGAAAACCTACAAGGCATTCGTCGAGGCGCTGACCGAAGCGGCCGAGTTCGCCCAGAAGGACAAAGGTGCGGCGGCGGACACCTACCTGCGGGTGACCAAGGCCAAGATCGACCGGGCGACGTTGCTGAAGATCATCGACAACCCGCAGATCGAATTCACCGTCAGCCCGAAAAACACCTACCCGCTGGCGGAATTCCTCTACCGCGTCGGCGCCATCAAGAACAAGCCAGCGTCGTGGGAAGACTATTTCTTCCAGGACGCCAAACCGTTGCAGGGGAGCTGATTGTCATGAACGCGCTTTTGCAAGGCCACGCGGCCAGCAACCCCACCTCCACTGGCACGGCGTTGTTGTCGGTGGATAACGTCAGCCTGGAATACCGCACCCCGCAGCGGGTGGTGCGGGCCACCCACCAGGTCAGTTTCGAAATCGACCCGGCGGACCGTTTCGTACTGCTCGGCCCATCGGGTTGCGGCAAGTCCACCTTGCTCAAGGCCATTGGCGGCTTCATCACGCCGTGCGAAGGCGTGATTCGCCTGCAAGGCCAGACTGTCAGCGCGCCGGGACCGGATCGGATCGTGGTGTTCCAGGAGTTCGATCAACTGCCGCCCTGGAAAACCGTCAAGCAGAACGTGATGTTCGCGCTGCTGGCATCCGGCACGCTCAAGCGCCGCGAGGCCGAGGATCGGGCGTTGCATTACCTCGACAAAGTCGGCCTGGCGGCGTTTGCCGATGCCTACCCACACACCTTGTCCGGTGGGATGAAGGCCCGCGTCGCGATTGCCCGAGCGCTGGCGATGCAGCCGAAAATCCTGCTGATGGACGAACCCTTCGCTGCCCTCGATGCCCTGACCCGACGCAAGATGCAGGAAGAATTGCTGCTGCTCTGGGAGGAGGTGCGTTTCACGTTGCTGTTCGTCACCCACTCCATCGAAGAAGCGTTGGTGGTGGGCAATCGCATCCTGCTGCTGTCACCGCACCCAGGAAGGGTACGGGCGGAAATCCACAGCCATCAATACGATCTGCACAGCCTCGGCGGCGTGGGGTTCCAGCACACGGCGCGGCGGATTCATCGGTTGCTGTTCGATGAAAACCAGTCTCCGGACACCGAGCGTGAGCTGGATTTCGCCGACATCCGTATCGCCCACTGACCCTGTAGGAGCTGTCGAGTGCAACGAGGCTGCGATCTTTTGATCTTTCGTCCGAGACTCAAGCGTCAGGGGAAAGATCGCAGCCTCGCTTCGCTCGGCAGCTCCTACGGGGCGGTGCCAGGATTTGAAAAGAGAGTGTTTATGAGCCAGTTATCGCCTGCGCGCGAAGAATACGAAGTCGATCTGCAACCCCTGACCCACGTGCCACTGGAGCGCGAGTTGCCCTTGGGCCAGCGCCTCTGGCAACAGGGTTGGCTGCGCAAAAGTCTGATCCTGTTATTGCTGGCGCTGGTGTGGGAGGGCGTGGCGCGTTACCAGAACAACGACCTGCTGCTGCCGAGTTTCCTGCAAACCGCCAGTGCGTTGTACGACGGTTTGCTCAGCGGCGAGCTGCTGGGCAAGGTGTGGATTTCCCTGGTGGTGCTGCTCAAGGGCTACCTGCTGGGGATCGTCCTGGCGTTTGGCTTGACCACGCTGGCCGTGTCGACCCAGCTGGGTCGCGACCTGCTCAGCACGTTGACGTCGATGTTCAACCCGCTGCCGGCCATTGCCCTGTTGCCGTTGGCGTTGTTGTGGTTTGGCCTGGGGCAGAACAGCCTGATTTTCGTGCTGGTGCATTCGGTGCTGTGGGCGCTGGCGTTGAACATGTATGCGGGGTTTCTTGGCGTGTCGGAAACGCTGCGCATGGCCGGGCGCAACTACGGGCTCAAGGGCCTGCGTTTTGTGCTGTTCATCCTGATCCCGGCGGCGCTGCCGTCGATCCTCGCCGGGCTGAAAATCGGCTGGGCCTTTGCCTGGCGCACCCTCATCGCTGCCGAACTGGTGTTCGGTGCGACCAGTGGCAAGGGCGGTTTGGGTTGGTACATCTTCCAGAACCGT
This sequence comes from Pseudomonas sp. CFII68, assembly GCF_000416195.1. Lineage (NCBI taxonomy): Bacteria > Pseudomonadati > Pseudomonadota > Gammaproteobacteria > Pseudomonadales > Pseudomonadaceae > Pseudomonas > Pseudomonas sp. CFII68. The sequence continues at coordinate 14,150 of NZ_ATLN01000124.1, read as the reverse complement.
AACGAGCTGTATACAGATAAGGTGTTTGCCGGGTTGGCGGTGGTGATTCTGATCGGGTTGCTGGTGGAGAACCTGGTGTTCGACAGTTTGGAGCGGGTGACGGTGAAGCGCTGGGGGATGCAGCGGTGATTAAGTAATACTCCCTTGCCAAGGGTTTTGGGTTGCCTGGGCTGACGCCTTCGCGAGCAAGCCCGCTCCCACACTGGATTTGTGTTGAACCGAAATACTGAAATCAACACCGATCAACTGTGGGAGCGGGCTTGCTCGCGAAAGCGGTTTTCAATTCACCGCAGGCCTGTCAGCCCGCTGCTTGAACCTCCAACCGATCCATCGCCCTTTCCACCAGCAAATGCACCCCATCGGCCATCCGGCTGATCGCCAGGATGACGCTGCGGCGCGAACCGTCGACGTCATCGGCCAAGTCGGCGGCGATGGCGCTGATGGACAGCAGGTCTTCGGAAGCATTGGCCAACAGGGTTTCGGTGTCGATGTCCGGGGCGACCATGAAAAGTTGGGATGCTTGGGTTTTGCCCGGGGCTTCATCGGTGGGTTTGGGGTTGAGGTAGTAGTCGAGGGCGCGCTCGGCGGCTTCGTCGAGTTTTTTGGATTTCGAGGATTTGTCGGACGTGTTGCCAGGATTTCCTGGCGGATTTGGAGTTACTTTGAACATGAGAGATACCCTAAACAGTAATTAGTTGGGAACCGTCACCGTCCGCTTGCACGCGAATGGGGTGGCGGCCGTACGCAGGTGTGCAAGACCGGGCCTGTTTAGGACACCCAGCAGATCCAAGGATCTCCTGCGCGCAGCCGCCATAAAGCCAGAGGGCAGAAGAAAGCCCCTGAGCGATGCAGCGTTGCATCCTAAACAGTTTGTTCGGACTTGCACGTCCGTGTCACCGTTTTTTCAGTGACAAACCCAGACTAGCGGTGAGCCCAAAGGCGGACAAGTTCACCAACATCGCCGCAACTTGAAGGAAATCTCCTAGGACGTTGCTGTACGCAAGCAGCACACCAAACCTGTGGCGAGGGGATTTAGCGAAACGTCGCACCGCCCCGCTGGGCTGCGAAGCAGCCCCCAAATGGGCTGAAGACCAACAACCTGACACACCGAGGTGACTGGCTTTAGGGCTGCTGCGCAGCCCAGCGGGGCGGTGCGACGTTTCGCTAAATCCCCTCGCCACAACGGTGTTCGGCTTGGGTTTCAAGTGCTCCAGACGACTGATTTTATTTCTCGCTGCCCGGGCCATTAGCCAAGTAAAGCCCCTCCCATTTCCTTTAGACTGGCCGCCCTCAAGCAAGCCTTCAGGACATGGAATGCCAACCCCTCACAGCCCCTTTCGCAAAGCCCTGGTCGTTTGGTTATATGCCGGCGCTCTGATGCACCTGCTCGCTGGCGTCACGCTGACCTGGGCCGGTCATTCGGGCTTGCTCGACGGTTATCTGCAGAACATCGAGCAGGCTTTCTGGGGCGTCAATGTCGTGCCCGCCACGGCCCGCGCGCAACAAGTCTGGTGGCTGGCCTTGTTCGGCGCCACATTGCAGAGCTATGGGCTGTACATGCTCGCCCTGGTCCATATCGGCAATCGATTGAAACGCGCCATGCCTTGGGGATGGTTAATCGCCGGCATTCTGCTCTGGGCACCCCAGGACATGCTGATTTCCGCCCAGGCCCAAGTCTGGTCGCACCTGTGGCTCGACAGTCTCGCGCTGCTGCTATTACTGCCGCCGCTGTTCTGGCTCTATCGCCACGACCGCCGCACCTCCCTGACTGACAACGCGTCGAGTGATTCAAACCATGCCTGACTTTTCACTGCTGGACTGGGCCATCACCCTGCTGATTGCCCAAGCGATCCTCGGTGCGCTGGATACCCTGTATCACCACGAACTCACCGTCGCCTTGCCCTATCGCCACAGTGCGCGGCTGGAGCTGTCCATTCACGCCTTGCGCTCGTGCTTTTACGGGATCCTGTTCCTGGGCATGGCGCATCTGGCCTTCGAAGGCACCTGGGCGATCGTCATCGCGCTGCTGTTCGCACTGGAGATCGGCCTGACGCTCTGGGATTTCGTGGTCGAGGACCGTAGCCGCAAGCTGCCCGCCATCGAGCGCATCATGCACACGGTGCTGGCGGTCAACGGCGGGGCCTTCTTCGCGCTGTACGGCGTGCAACTGGCGCAGTGGGCGAGTTTGCCCACCGGCCTGAGCGCGATCGACCTCGGCTGGCGCGGTTGGCTGCTGACCTTGTTCGCCATCGGGGTTACGGCCTCGGGGATTCGCGACGGCTTGGCGGCCTTGCGCATGCAACGCGCGGGCAAGCCCGCCAATCCGTTTGCCGGTGGTGCCTACAAGCGCGTGCTGGTGACCGGGGGCACCGGGTTTATCGGCGAGACGCTGGTCAATCAATTGCTCGACGCCGGGCACACAGTCAGCGTGCTGGCTCGCGATCCATTGAAAGCGGCCTATCTGTTTGATGGCCGCGCCCGTTGCCTGCGCTCGCTGGGCAAGCTGGGTCATGACGAAACCTTCGATGTGGTGATCAACCTGGCGGGCGCGCCGGTCGCCGGGCCGCGCTGGAGCCCCGCGCGCCAGGCGCAACTCATCGCCAGTCGGGTCAATACCACTGAAGCCTTGATGGCCTGGTTGAAAAACGCCCGGCACAAACCGGCGTTGTGGATACAGGCCTCGGCCGTCGGTTTTTATGGCGTGCGTGACGCCAGCGAAAGCCTCGATGAAAGTGCCGCCCAGGGCGACGGTTTCATGGCTGAACTCTGTGTGCGTTGGGAAGCCTCGGCTCGGCCTGCCACGGAGTTGGGCGTGCGGCAGGTGGTGATGCGCCTGGGCGTGGTGTTTGGTCCGGGCGGTGCGTTGTTGCCGTTGCTGATTCCATTTCGCCTGGGGTTTGGCGGGCGGATGGGTGACGGTCGGCAAATCATGAGTTGGGTGCATCGCGACGACGTGATCCAGGTGATCGCCCGGGCCTTCGATGACGAAAGCCTGAGCGGCACCTACAACCTGGTGGCGCCAGAAACGGTCAGTCAGGCGCTGTTCGCCGAAAGCGTTGGCAAGGTGCTCAAGCGCCCGGTGTGGTTCCACATTCCCGCCGCGCCAGTGCGTGCCTTGGCAGGCGAAATGGCCCAGTTGTTTTTCGACGGCCAACGTGTGTTGCCAAGTCGTCTCGTCGAGGCGGGCTATACGTTCCGTTACCCGACGCTTGATGCTGCCCTGCGCGACCTGGCCTGAGGAGCGCCCATGAGCAAGCCCCGGATGTACCTGCTGGCCGGCAACGGCAGCGCCGCCGATTGGTGGGACGACGCGTTGCCGCATTTTCAACACCACGACGTGGTGCCGCTGGAGCTGCCTGGCTTTGGCAGCAACCCTCAGGCTCCCTGCGAAGACCTGGCGGCCTACGCCCAGGCATTGCTGGCGGCAACGGACAAGGGCAGCGCGATCATGGCGGTCGGGGTCAACGCCTTGCTGGTGCTGCACGCCTTGCAACGTCAGCCGGGGCACTTTTGCCGCAGTGTGTTGCTGGCGCCGGTGGGTGCGTTTTTGTGGCAACGACGGCTGCCAGCGTTGATGTCGCCGCTGCCGATTCGCAAGACCATTCATTGGCTGCTGGCGAACAAACCGACGCTGTTTGCCCACAAGTTTTCCAGCCAGGCCTGGACGCCCGCGCAGTACCAGCGGATGGGCGCCGGCTATGCCCGCTGCCGCGCCTTTGTGCCGCACTGGGACTTGGTGCGTGCCGACACCGCCTTGCCATTGCTGGAGTGGATCACCGACCCGGTCGAACTGGTGTGGGGCGATCAGGACAAGGTACTGGGCGTCGCGCAGGCGGCGGCCTGGTCGGCCATTCTGGCCCGTGCCGATTTGACCATCAGCGTGAAGCCCGGCTGGGGCCACTATCCGTGGATCGACTCACCCGCTGAGTTCGCGGCGTGGCTGGAGTCCGGCGAGCGTGGCTTCGTCGCGCATACCAAGGGCGGCCGCTTGCGTCTGGCGGCGTTGGCTGGGCAGCCGGTGCCTGCGGCGCTGTCGCTCAACGATTGCGCTGACCCGCGCTTGCCAAACTTTCTGAAGAGCCAGCCGGACGCTATCTGGGCCGTGCGTTCCTCCAGTTACGGGGAGGATCAGGCCGATGCGGCCAATGCCGGCTTGAGCACCACGTTCCTGCGCGAGCCGACGCATAACGTGCCGGCGCGCATTGCCGAGTTGAGTGGGGCAGGTGTCGAGGAAGTGGTGGTGCAGCGCTTCATCACACCACGGCTGTCCGGGATAGCCTTTGTGCGTCACCTGTCAGTCGAACTGGAATGGGTCGAAGGTCACTTGGAGTCCTTGGCCGACGGTCACGTGAGCCCCGAGCGCGCGATCATTTCCCGCCTCGGCGCGTCGTGGAACAGCGACACCTTCAAGCCCGCCCATGGCCTGACTGCAGATCTGCTGTGGCGTTTCCTGCAAGGCGTGCTGCGGGTCTTCCACTACGTACCCGGCGACGTTGAATGGGCCTGGGACGGCACGCAACTCTGGCTGCTGCAATACCGACCGATCAGCGATTACGGCTGGCGCCGCCACCTGACCGCCGCCAACATCGCCGAGATCCTGCCGCCGCAACCCAGCGTGTTGGTGGAGTACGCTCAGCGCCGGGCGGCGGCGAGCATTCCGGCGATCATGGCGCGTTGGGATTCGCGGGTGCTGCAGGACAACGAGCCTTTCACGGCGGTGTTCGGCGGCGCTTCGTATATCAACAATGATTTGTTTCTCGCCCGGCTGGTCGACTGGGGCATCAGCGCCAGCAGCTACGCCGGCGAGGTCGGCGGCGCGACTCCGCACCTGCCTTGGCGGCCGCTGCGCCTGCTGCGTTCGCTGCCGTTGTTCCTGGGCATGCAACGCATCGCCCGCAGGCATTTGCTGACGCTGGAAAACGGCTTGCGACGTTTTGATCGAGAGCTGCACGAACTGACCGGACAAGGCGCAGACGGCCAGCAACTGGCCGACTGGTTTACCCGTTTCTACGTGTTCGTGGTGCAAGGCAACCTGTGCATCGCCAGTGCCTTGGCCAGCAGTGGCGGCGACTGGCTGGGCCGGCCACCAACCGCCTACGACAATCTTGAACACAGCCCGCATCGGCTGCCTTGGGAAACCGACCCAGCGACGCCTCGCCCGGCTGCGACTGCGCTGCCGTTGCAGGCCTTCCCACAATGGCCCCTGACGATTTGCCTGGCCCATTCGACCGGTCTGCCAGGCTTGCGCGGTTACTACTTGCAGGTGCGCGAATGGTATCGCGACAACCTGATGCGGATTTTCTTTCGCTTGCATCACGCCATGCCGGCGGTGGACCGGGCGCATTGGTTCGCCCCGCACCCGGACAGCCGCAGCCGCGACGGCAGCTTCTGGCAAGACGGTCGTGAAGGCACCGAACAGGCGAGTGGGTTCTTGATCTACCCAGGGCAGGCTCAAGGTATTTTGGGCGAGGACATCCTGCTGGAAGACACCCTGGACCCTGGCCGCCATGCCCACTATCAAAGCGCCCGGGCTGTGATCGCGCGGATGGGCGGCCGCTTGTCCCACGGCTCGACGCTGCTGCGTGAATTGCGCAAACCTTCGGCGGTATTGCCTCAGGTGGATGTGGGGTGGTTGGGGCGTGAGGTGGTGTATTGCGATGGGGTGTTGAGGTTGGTGGAGTAGGCAGCGCGATGTCTGCCAACCACATAACCTGTGGCGAGGGGATTTATCCCCGTTGGGCTGCGCAGCAGGCCTAAATGGTTAAAGACCAACAGCCTGATACACCGAGATGACTGTTTTCAGGGCCGCTTCGCGCCCCAGCGGGGATAAATCCCCTCGCCACAGGGTGTGTATGACCACCATATTTCTCACCTCACACCGCTACTCCCTTGACGCCCCCCACCGCTGTCGTAGACTCCGCCCATCCGTCAGGGAGTAACGGTCATGCGACGTTTGAGCAGTTGGGTTGTGGGATTGGCCTTCATAACGTGCGGGGTCCAGGCGCAGACGTCGGCTTCCGACGATCCGTTGCTGGAGAGCAATGCTTCGGCCAGTGCGTCTGGCAACGAGGCGCGAGGGGTGCTTCGGGCGCGGGATCAGGCGGTGCTGGCCAGCGAGTTGGCCGGGCGTATCGTCGAGTTGCCGTTCAGTGAGGGCGAGTCGTTCAAGAAGGGCGACACCCTGGCGCGTTTCGATTGCTCGGCCTATCAGGCCCAGCTCAATGCGGCCCAGGCGGCCAGCCGTGGGGCCGGTGAAGAACTGGCGCATAACCGGCAATTGGCAGCATTGAAATCCGTCGGGCGTTTCGAGGTGTCGCGGGCCGAGGCCCGGCTCAGCGAGGCCCAGGCGCAGTCCCAGGTGTATCAGGTCCAGGTCAAGCGCTGCAGCGTGATCGCACCCTTCGACGGGCAAGTGGTGGCGCGCAAGGTCCAGCGTTATGAAAGCGTCGCAGCCGGCGCGCCGTTGCTGGATGTGGTCGACAACCGCACCCTGGAGATTCACCTGCTGGTGCCTTCACGCTGGATGGACAGGCTCAAGCCCGGCCAGCCCTTTACCTTTGTTCCCGATGAAACTGGCAAGCCGTTGCAAGCGACGGTCAAGCGCCTGGGTGCGCGCATCGACGAGGGCAGCCAGACCCTGCTGCTGGTGGCGAACGTGCCGGATGCCAGCGGCCTGCTGTCGGGCATGAGCGGCACGGCGCGTTTCGCGGAGCCCAAGTGAACGCGCCGATATCGGGCGGCGCCGAGCAGGTGTTTGCCCGCTTCCTCGACCTTGAACGCCAGACCCGGGCCGCACGAACGCCAGCGCAGTTGGGCTACAGCCTGGTCAACGACGGCCAGGCCTTGTTCGGGTTTCGCCACGCCGCATTGTTGATTGCCGGTAAGGTCCAGACCGTGACTGGCGTCAGTACCGTGGAGCCGAATGCGCCGTTCGTGGCGTTTGTCGAGCAGGCGGTGGCACAGTTGTTCAAGCAAGGGGTGCTGAAGCAGGCCCGGGTGATTGCCGCCGATGGGGTGAGCGAGTCCATCCGGGCAGACTGGCGAAGCCTGTCGGCCGGGCAAGTGTTCTGGTTGCCGTTGATCGATCATCAGGGCCAGGTGTTCGGTGGTTTGTGGCTGGCCCGCGACCTGCCCTGGACCCCGCCCGAACAAGTGCTGCTGTCGCAACTGGGCGACACCTACAGCCATGCGTGGCTGGCGTTGCAACCGCGCAAGCCGTGGCGCCTGCGCTGGACGCGCAAGCGCCAGGTCGCCCTGGTGGCGGTGTTGCTGCTGGGCTTGTTGATCCCTGTGCGCCAGTCGGTGTTGGCCCCGGCCGAAGTGGTGCCGCTGGGCGGGCAGGTGGTGGCGGCGCCGTTGGATGGGGTGATCGCCGAGTTCCTGGTCAAGCCCAACCAGGCCGTCAAGAACGGCGACCTGCTGCTGCGTTTCGAAAGCACCAGCCTCAAGGCCCAGGCCGATGTGGCCGAGCGTGCGCTGGGCGTGGCCGAGGCGGAACTCAAGGCCAACTCCCAGCGCTCGTTTGCCGACGCGGAATCGAGTTCGAAGATTGATTTGCTGGCCGCCCGCGTCGAACAGAAACGCGCCGAACGCAACTACGCCCTTGAGCTGCTCAAACGCAGCGAAGTCCGCGCCGAGCGGGACGGCATCGCGGTGTTTGCCGACGCCGAGCGTTGGCTCGGCAAGCCCGTGCAGACCGGCGAGCGGCTGATGGAAATCGCCGATCCGAACCAGGCCGAGTTGCGTATTGAGTTGGCGGTGGGCGACGCGATTGCCCTGGAGCCCGGTGCGCAAGTGGCGTTGTTTCTCGACAGCGACCCGTTGCAGCGGCACCTGGCCTGGCTCGAACGTTCGGCCTATGAAGCGCAGCCGACCGCCGCCGGGCAACTGGCGTATCGGTTGGATGCGCGTTTCGAGGCTCAAGCGCCGCGTATCGGCCTGCGAGGTACGGCGAAGGTCTTCGGCGACCGCGCGCCGCTGGCGTTGTACCTGCTGCGTCGACCACTGGCCGGCCTGCGCCAGAGCGTAGGCCTGTAGCATGGACCTGCCGAGCCTGCGGCCGGACCTGCAACTGTCCCCGGCGGCGCCGGACCCGGACGGTTCGCCGCAGTGGACCTTGGCCGATCCGGTGCGCGGGCGCTATTTCAAGCTGGGCGCGGCGGCGATGCGCATGTTGCGCCACTGGTCCCTGGGTGATCCGGAACGGGTGTTGCAGGCGGCGAACCGCGAGCCGGGCCTGCCGCTCAATGGCGAATCGCTGGAGCAGTTGCTGGGCTTCTTGCGCGGCCATGATCTGATCAGCGCGATGGACCCGCAACAGCGCGACAGCTATCTCTCCAAGACCGCCGCACAGCGCCAGAGCCTGTGGCAGATCCTGCTGCATCAATACCTGTTTTTTCGCATTCCGCTGTGGCGCCCGGACGCCTTTCTCAACCGGGCCTGGCCCTGGTTGGCGCGGTTTGGCCCCGGGATCCTGCGCTATGGCCTGCCGCTGACCCTGGGCGTCGGCATCTTCCTGGTTTCGCGGGACTGGCAGCGATTCATCGCGACGTTTCCGCACCTGTTCAGCCTGGGCGGTGCGCTGGCGTTCGGGACGGCGTTGCTCTTCGCCAAACTGTGCCACGAATTCGGCCATGCGTTCATGGCCAAGCGTGCCGGTTGTCGTGTGCAGAGCATGGGCGTGGCGTTCATGGTGCTGTTGCCGATGTTCTACACCGACGTCAGCGACGCCTGGCGGATTAACGATCGTCGCGCGCGGTTGCTGATTGGTGCCGGCGGGGTCCTGGCCGAGCTGTTGCTGGCGTGCATCGCGTTGCTGGCCTGGTCGCTGCTGCCCGACGGGCCGGCGCGCACCGCGGCGTTCATGCTCGCCAGCGCCACCTGGATCACCACGTTGATCATCAACCTGAACCCCTTCATGCGCTTCGATGGATATTTCCTGCTCAGTGATTTTTGGGCGGTGGATAACCTTCAGGGGCGTGCGTTCGCCCTGTGCCGCTGGCGCCTGCGCGAAGCCTTGTTCGGTTACGGCGCGGCGGCGCCGGAACCCTGGTCGCCGAAGATGCGCCGGCGTTTGCTGGTGTGGGGTTATGGCTCCTGGCTGTGGCGGGCATTGTTGTTTTTCGGGATTGCCCTGGCGGTCTATCACCTGTTCTTCAAGGTGCTGGGCATTTTTCTGATGATGGTGGAATTGGCGTGGTTCATTTTTATGCCCATCGTGAATGAATGGCGGCAATGGTGGAGTCGCCGTGAGCAGGCTCACGGTGGGCGGATGCTGCTGAGCGGCCTGGTTTTGCTGGCGTTGCTGCTGGTGTTGCTGTTGCCCTGGCGCAGCGCGGTGGAAGTGCCGGCCATGCTCGAGGCCGGGCGCGCCAGTGCCTTGCACGCGCCGGTGGCGGCGCGGGTCAAGCAAGTGAATGTGCGCGACGGCCAGACCGTGGCCCAGGGCGATGTGTTGATTGAGTTGGAGTCGCCGGATATGGCGTCACGCCTGACGATCGTGCGTCGGGAAATCCAGATCCAGCAGTTGCAGATGCGTCGTCAGGCCGGGCGCAGCGAAACCGCCGCCGATGCCGGCATCATCGAACAACAACTGGCCGAAGCGGTGGCCGAGTACCGCGGCCTGGTTGCCCAGCGTGAACGCCTGTTGCTGCGTGCGCCCCATGCCGGCCAGGTACGCGACTTGTTGCCGCAACTGTCGGTAGGCCGCTGGTTGTCACCGACGCAGGCGCTGGCGCGGGTGGTGCAGACCGATTCGCGGCTGCGCGGGTACTTGACCGAAGCTGAGCTTTGGCGGGTCGAGCCGGGTGCCACGGGACGGTTCATTGCTGACGATCCGATGCACACCTCGATTGCCGTGCAGTTGAATGAAATCGACACCAACGGCGTGGCCTGGGTCGAACAGCAAGCGTTGACGTCCGACCATCACGGGCCGATTGCGGTGCGCCGCGACTCGCAGCAACGGGCCGAGCCGGTGCAGGCGCAATACGGCGTGCGCCTGAGTGCGGTCGACGAGGCGTCGGCGCCGGTGCAACCGCTGCGCGGCGTGGCGGTGTTGCAGGGCAAGGGCGAGTCGGTGTTGGGAGCGGCCTGGCGTCGGTTGGCGGCGTTGGGTGTCAGGGAAAGCGGGTTCTAAGGAGCAAGCATGGATTCAGTGGCGGCAGAGGGATTGGTGGTGCGTCCATCGCGGGTCAGCGATGGGCCGTTCTTGCAGAGCCTGTACCAGGCGGCCCGACCGGACTTGCAATGGATCGATGGCGAGCCTGAGCAGGTGCAACAGGTGATTGCCCAGCAGTTCCAGGTGCAGGAGCAAGGGTTGGGCGAGAACTTCCCCAACGCCATGCATTACGTCGTGGAAAAACTCGGCACCGCGATCGGCGCCTTGAGCACGGATTTCGGCCCCAATGAGATCCGCGTGCTGTACCTGGCCTTCATCCCCCAGGCGCGTGGGCAAGGTTATGGCCGGACGGTGCTGCAAGGGGTGCAGAAAGCTGCACAACAGATCCGTTGCCCGGTGGCGACCGTGGTCTGGGCCAGCAACCCCCACGCCCGTCGGCACTACCTGGCCCTGGGCTTCGAAGTACAAGAGCGCAACCCGGCGGCGGAGCGGTTGGTCTGGTATCCGAAAGGCGACTGAGCAAGTCTTGCAGGCACTATAAATTCCTGTGGGAGCGGGCTGTGTGGGAGCAAGGCTTGCCCGCGATGAAAACGCCGCGGTCTCTTGAGGACCGCAGCGCCTGGATCGCGAGCAAGCTTTGCTCCCACACAGCCCGCTCCGACAATAGGTTTGTTTTGAACTCAGGTTTTGTGTGATCAGTTAAACGCGATGTAGAAATACCCCAGCGCCGGATCCCGTCCCATGGGCGGTATCCGTGACACGAACACCCCTTCTATCTTGCCCAGCTCCGGCACCTCCAACCCGCAGAGGCCGTCCACGAACGCCGTGCTTTCCAGGCTGTTGAATTCCACGCTGAACGGCATGCGCTCGGTGTTCGGCATCTTGGCCCGAGGTGTTTCTTCGAGGGTTTCGAAGCGCACCGGCAGGCAACTGCCGTCGGGCAGGGTCAGGCGGCCGGTCTGGCCCAGCAGCGGTTGGAAATGGCGGCTATGAACCTGTTGCAGCATGTCGACACTCCAAAAGGCCGGAGGACCGCAGCCCTCCGGCAGCTCATCAGTTGCGGGATGGGAAGTAGCCTTGAAGGGCGATGCTGAAGTTGATGGCCAGGAACGGGTTCATGACCGCCATGGGCATGCTGTTGCCCGTGGCGGAAACCGAGCCGCTGACCGCGGTGGTCACGCCTTGCAGCGGCACTGGCGAAGCGCCTATCTGGTCGGAATAGATCGCTGCCGAGCCCGGCCCGGTGCCTGAGGTGCCGATGAACGAGTTGGTAGCCGTTGGCGTATTCACCGGGTTGCTGGCCGGGTTGGCCAACTGCAGGGTGGTCGAGGCGGTGATGCCGGTGAGGGTGTGGGTGTGGTTGGGTAGGTTGTTGAGCGTGGCGCTGACGTTTTCGGTGCCGGAGACTTCACCGATGACGCGCGGGGTCAGGCCCAGGCCATTGCCTTGGCCCAAGGGCAGGCGACCTTGCAGGTTGGGCAGCATGAAGGTGGTCTGGCCGTTGCCTCCGTACGTCACGCCGATCAGGGCGAACAAGGTCTGGTATTGAGAAAGGGAAAGCGTCTGACCGTTGCACAGGGCCCAATCCCTGGGTGCAAAGTTAAAGGCGAATGACTGGATAGTGCCGATGAATACTTCCATAGATTCCTCATCCCTTCAGATTGTTGGTATGGCATGCCGGCAGGGCTCGAGGGACGAGAAGTGCGATCAGCCCTACTCCTTAATCCCTGGCCTGGTCACGCACGGCTGAGCGTAGACCGGGATGTTTGATTCTGCCGAGCGAAGCAGGCGGAAAAATGTCGCGACACGGCTTAATCGATTCAGGTTCCCGAGCGTCGCTACCGTCCATCTTCTTTTATGGCTTGGGATGAATCTGATATCAAAGTACTACTAGGCGAAGGTTGTTTCCTCGGCTACGCTTCGGCTACAAAGGGACTACAAACAAGGTGAATGGATTGCCGCAGTTTCACTTCATTTCCGGTTTACCGCGCTCAGGCTCGACCCTGCTTTCTGCCATCTTGTTGCAGAATCCGCGCTTTCACGCCGGCATGACCAGTCCCGTCGGCACGCTGTTCAGCAGCGTCCTGCAGCAATGCAGCGCTGGCAGCGAGTTCGGTTCGGTGATCGACACCGACCTGCGCCGCCGCCTTTTGCGCGGTCTCTTCGACTCCTACTACGCCGACAAATCCGACAAGCCGGTCATCTTCGACACCAACCGTCAGTGGTGCGCACGCTTGCCTGCCCTGCAGGATCTGTTTCCCCAAGCCAAGACCATCGCCTGTGTGCGCAACGTCGCCTGGGTGCTCGACAGCCTGGAGCGGCTCTACCGCGCCAATCCGTTCGAAAACACCAAGCTGTTCAACGACGATGACGAGCGCAACACCGTCTACAGCCGCTGTGAAACCCTGGCCCAGCGCAACCGTCTGGTGGGGTTCGCCTGGACGGCGCTCAAAGAGGCTTACTACGGTGAGAACGCCGAGTCGCTGCTGATCGTTGATTACGATTTGTTGAGCCAGGCCCCGGAGCGGGTGATGCGCCTGGTGTACGACTTCATCGGCGAACCCTGGTTCGAACACGATTTCAATCACTTGACCTACGACGCACCGGCCTTCGACCAGGCCCTGGGCGTTGCCGGCCTGCACAAGGTCAAGCCCAAGGTCGCGCCGCAAGCCCGGCGGACCTTGCTGCCGCCGGATCTGTTTGAAAAGTATGCCGAGTTGTCATTCTGGCGCGATGGGTCCGCAAGCGCCGCCAATGTCATTCGTATGAAAACCGACGCCGCCGTCAGCTGACTGCGGTTTTTTTCATTTGCGTGTTCAAGAAGTTCGAGTCCAGGTGATCGTCATGTGGTGGAGCAAAGGCAAATCGCGGGTAACCGAGGGCGCACAGGCCCTGGCATCGCCAATGATCATGTCCCTGGAGCCGCGAATGCTGTTCGACGGCGCGGTGGCGGCAACCGTGGCCGACGCCGCGCAACCGGACGCGCAGCCGACCGCTGATGCCGCGAAGGCGCCGACGGTCGACCAGCCTTCCGACAACCATGCGCCTCAAGGTCAGACTGACGCCACCGAGGCTGCCGTCCCAGGCAAGTCTGTGGTGTTCGTCGATTCCCGGGTCAAGGATGCCGCCAGCCTGCTCGAAGGCGTGGCGCCCGGTACCCAGGTGGTGCAACTGGATGCCACCAAAGACGGCTTGCAGCAGATTGCCGATTACCTGGACACCCATCAGGGCATCAGCTCGGTGCAGATCATCGCCCACGGTAACGCCGGTGACTTGTGGCTGGGCAACAGCTACCTGTCGGCGGACAACGTCCAGGCCCGCAGCGAAGTGCTGGCGCAGATCGGCCAGGACATGAACGCCGGTGGCGATATCCTGATCTATGGCTGCTACACCGGCGAAGGCGAGCGTGGCCTGAGTCTGGTCGATTCATTGGCGCAGTTGACCGGCCGCGACGTGGCGGCGTCCAACGACCGCACGGGCCTGGGCGGCGACTGGGACCTGGAAATCGCCACCGGCAGCATCGAAAGCGCCAACGTGCTCTCGGCCAATGCCATGAGCGAGTATCAATGGGGCCTGGCCACCTGGACCGCCACCAACAACCTCAATAGCGGCGTGGGCTCCCTGCGCGCCGCCCTGGCGTCCGCGGAGAACGGCGACATCGTCACCTTCAACACCGGCATGATCGTCGGGCTGACCTCGGTGCTGGTGGTCGACGTGAACATCACCATCGATGGCGACCTCAATAACGACAACGTCGCCGAGGTGACTCTCGACGGTCAGAACCGAACCCAGATCCTGCAAGTGACGTCCGGCACCACGGCCACCCTCGATGGCCTGGTGATTACCCGGGGCATGGTGGCAGGCAACGGTGGTAACGGCGGCGACGATGCGCTGGTGTCCCAGGGCGGCGGCATCTACAACGCCGGCACCTTGACCCTGCGCAACGTCACGGTGACCGCGAACGCCGCCTCGGGCGGCGGTGGTGGCGGTGGTGTAACGCCGCAGTACGCCGGTGGCGGCGGCGGTGGCGGTG